>NZ_JBBJUP010000026.1:0-51802 GCF_037727765.1 Pseudonocardia spirodelae
TCGGCGTGACCGGACCGACCACCCGCCTGACCGTCGCCGCCCGCGCCGCGGTCGCCCCGTTCCACGTGATGGACGTCTGGGCCGCCGCCGCGCAGCGCGCCCGCACCCACGGCGACCTGATCAACCTCTCGGCCGGGCAGCCGTCCACCCCCGCGCCGGAGCCGGTCCGGGCCGCCGCCGTGGCGGCCCTGCAGTCCGAGGTGCTCGGCTACACCGTGGCGCCGGGCATCGCCGAGCTGCGCGAGGCCGTGGCCGGGCACTACCGCCGCACCCGCGACCTGGACGTCGACCCGGGTGACGTCGTGCTCACCACCGGGTCCTCCGGCGGGTTCCTGCTCGCGTTCCTCGCCGCCTTCGACGCCGGTGACCGCGTCGCGATGGCCCGCCCCGGCTACCCCTGCTACCGCAACATCCTCGCCGCGCTCGGCTGCGAGGTCGTCGAGCTGCCCTGCGGGCCGCAGAGCCGGTTCCAGCCGACCGTGGAGATGCTCGAGGCGCTCGACGAGCCGGTGAAGGGCCTGATCGTGGCCAGCCCGGCCAACCCCACCGGCACGGTGCTCGACCCGGCGGAGCTCGCGGCGCTGGCGTCCTACTGCGAGCAGCGCGGCATCCAGCTCGTCAGCGACGAGATCTACCACGGCATCACCTTCCCGGGCAGCCCCGCGACGAGCTGCGCGTGGGAGACCTCCCGCGAGGCGCTGCTGGTGAACTCGTTCTCCAAGTACTTCTCGATGACCGGGTGGCGGCTGGGCTGGCTGGTGTGCCCGCCGCGGCTGCGCCGCACCGTCGAGGGGCTGGCCGGGAACTTCACCGTCTGCCCGCCCGCGCTGCCCCAGCACGCCGCGCTGGCCGCGTTCGAGGAGGCGAGCTACGCCGAGGCGGACTCGCACGTCGTGCGCTACGGCCACAACCGCGACCTGCTGCTGTCCGGGCTGCCCGCGCTGGGCATCACGCGGCTGGCGCCCGCCGACGGCGCGTTCTACGTCTACGCCGACGTCGGGCACCTGCTGCGCGACGGCGAGGACTCGATGGGGCTGACCTACCGGCTGCTCGACGAGACCGGCATCGCCGTCGCACCGGGCCAGGACTTCGACCCGGTCGACGGCGGCGGCTACGTGCGGTTCTCCTGCGCCGGCGCCACCGACGACGTCGCCGCGGCGCTGGAGCGGCTGCGCGCCTGGGTGTGAGCGGGGCGGGTCAGAGCACCAGCTCCGGCTTGACCGCCGACGGCGTCCAGACCCGCTTGCGGTACGCGGCAAGCGTCGCCAGCCCCAGCGCCGCGGCGAACCAGGCCAGCAGGACCGGCACCGCCGTCCCGACGACGCCGGCGAGCTCGCCGCCGTACATCAGGTGCCGCAGCGCGTCGACGGCGTAGCCCATCGGCATGACGTGGTGCACCGGCCACAGCGGACCGGGGATCGTCTGCCACGGAAAGGTGCCGCCCGCCGACACCAGCTGCAGCACCATCAGCACCAGGCCGAGGAACTGCCCGACGGCGCCGAGCAGCGCGTTGAGGGCGTGCACGATCGCGGTGAACGTCATCGAGGTCAGCCACAGCATCGCGAGCGTCGCGAACGGGTGCACCGGGGTGATCCCCAGCAGCAGCGACACGACCGCGTACATCCCGGTCACCTGCAGCACGCCGAGCAGCCCGGCCGGGATCCAGCCGCCGAGCGCGATCCGCAGCGGGCTCTGCCCGGCCGCGATCGCCCGCCGTGACAGCGGCTGGACCAGCAGGAACAGCACGTAGCCGCCGATCCAGGTGGCCAGCGCCATGAAGAACGGGGCGAGCCCGGCGCCGTAGGTGTCGGCCTGGGAGTAGGCGACGTCGCGGGTCGCGACGGGGTCGCCGATGGTCCGCGCGGTGGCCTCGCGGACGTCCGGGGCGGGGTCGGGGATGTCGTCGACCCCGGCGGACAGGCCGTCGCGCAGCTGCCCCGCGCCGGTCGCCAGCTCCGCGGTACCGGAGTCCAGCCGGCGCGCGCCGTCGGCGAGGCGGTCGGTGCCCTCGACGGCGGTGCGCTCCCCGGCGACGAGCCGGTCCGCGCCGTCGGACAGGGCGGTGGCGCCGCTGGACAGCTGCGTCGCGCCGTCGGAGAGCTTCCGGACACCGCCGGACAGCTCGGTCGCGCCGTCGCGCAGCCGCTCCGCGCCGTCGGCGGCGCTCGCGATCCCGTTCGTGAGCTGCGGCGCGGACGCCGCGAGCTGCTCCGCGCCGTCGGCGACCTGCTCCGCGCCCGACCCGAGCCGGTCGAGCTGCCCGGAGACCTCCTGGACGCGGGCGTTGCCGTCGACCAGCGGCTGCTTGGCCGTGGCCAGGGCGGCGAGGGCCTGCCGGACCTGCTCGTCGGTGAACCCCTGCCGGCGCAGCGACGCGGCGATCGTGCCGTCGGCGGCGTCGAGCCGGTCCGCGAGGCGGGCGCTCTCCTGGGCCACGCGGCTCCCGGCCGCGGCGAGCCGGGCGTCGCCGTCGGCCACCTGGCGGGCGCCGTCGGCCAGCGCGCGGGACTGCTGCGGCAGCTGCGCGGTCGCGTCGCGCAGGGTGCCCAGGCCGGTGGCGAGCTCGCCCGCACCGGCGGAGAGCCGGTCCGCGCCGGTCGCGGCGGTCCCGGCCCCGGTGGCGAGGGTCCCGGTGCCCTCGGCCAGCCGGTCCGCGCCGCCGGCGAGCTGCGTCGCGCCGTCGGCGAGCTGCCGCTGCCCGGACGCCAGCTGCCCGGCCCCGGACGCGAGCTGTCCCGCGCCGTCGTGGGCCTGCGTGGCGCCGTCGGCGAGCCGCCCGGCGCCGTCGGCGGCCTCGCGGGTCTTCGTCGCGATGGTCGAGAAGCCGGTGAGGAACCGGTCCGCGGCCTGCGTGCCGACCTCCTTCGCGACCGAGTCCCGGACGCGGGTGGTGAGGGTGTCGGCGATCGTGCGGGCCAGGTAGTTGTTCGCGTCGTTCGTGGTCAGGACCAGGATCCCCTGGCGCGGGGTGAAGTCGGCGGAGGACTGCAGTGCGGCGGTGAAGTCGCGCGGGATCGTCAGGGCGAAGGTGTAGACGTTGTCGCGCACGCCGCGGTCGGCCTCGGCGGCGGAGACGCGGTGGAAGTCGAACGAGCCCGAGTCGGTCAGCTCCCGCGCGACGTCCTCGCCCACGTCCTGCCGGTTGCCGTCGGCGTCGGTCCCGCCGGCGTCCTCGACGACGAGGGCGGCCGGGACCTGGTCGAGCCGGGAGTAGGGGTCGCCGTTGGCGTAGAGGTAGAAGCCCGCGTAGAGCATCGGGATCAGCAGCAGCGCGAGCACGGCCAGGACCGGCAGCCGGCCGGCGGTGATCCGCCGCAGCTCGCTGATCGCCATCCGGATCGCGCTCATGAGGTCCGCTCCGTGCTCTCGTCGGTGGTCCCGCTGTCCGGGGTCCGGTCGCCGTCCGTGGTGTCGGTGGTCCCGGTGGTCCCGTCGCCGGATCCGGGGAGGATCGCGGTCCCGGCGTCCGGCGGGCCGTCGGTGTCGCCGCGGTCGGTGTCCCCGCGGTCGGTGTCGCCGCTGTCGGTGTCCCCGCGGCCGGGGTCCGCGGGGCGGCGGCGCAGCAGCCGGGCGGTCCAGCCCGGCGGCAGGTCGGCCGCCCCCGCCGGCGCGACGGCCGGCAGCGGCCCCGTCGGGTCCTCCGGGCGCGCGTGCCGCCCGGCCGGCTCGGGCAGCGCGCCCGCGTGCCCGCCGCCGAGCCGCACCGCGGGCACCCCGAGCAGCGCCGCGGACCCCTCCGTGCAGGTGACGACGACGGCGAACCCGGCGCGCGCGTGCTCGGCCGCCACCTGCCACCAGGTGACGGGCGTGCCGCCGTGCCGGTCCGGCGCGGTCAGCACCAGCACCCGCACCCCCGGCCGCGACGCGGCCAGCGCGGTCATCAGCCCGATCCGTACCGGGGCGGGGACGTCCTCGAACCGCGACCGGACCCAGCTCTGCGCGCCCCGCGCGGTCAGCCACTCGGCCACCGCGCGCGGGGTGGTGCCCCGCCCGGCCATGGCCAGCTCCTCGCCGACCACCGTCCGCAGCGGCAGCACCGGCTCCGGCTCGCTGACCCCGGGGGTGTCGACCACGGCGACGGCCCGGCGCAGGGCGCGCGGGTCGTCGTCGCCGTCGAGGGTGACGCCGCCCCCGTCGGGACGCATCCGCCCGGCGAGCGCGAGCGCCAGCGCCGTGTGCCCGGACCCGGGGGCGCCCGCCACGAGCAGGACCGAGCCCGGCTCGGCGCGCAGCGAGGTCGGCGCGAGCAGCCGCCCGTGCGTGCCGTCGACGGCGACGCCGTCGGCGACGAGGGCGCCGCCCGGACCGGCGGGGGCCGGTGCGGCGGCGGGGTCGGGTGGGGCGGAGCTGGTCATCACGGTCCTGCGGTCCGTGGCGCCGCGCGCTCGCGCGCACCCCGGCGGTCCGGGTCCGCGCAGCTCGCCGGCACCGGGTGGGGGTCGGGGCCACCGGCGCGGAGCGGGCGCGCACGCCCGGTCGCGACGGCGGCGGAAGCCTAGGCCGACGCCCGCTCCGGCGTCCGGCCGTCACCCAGTGTGGACCCGATCGGGCGGACCGACTTGACTTCGGACGACAGTGACTTGACTCCGCGCGACAGTGTGACGGAGCCGACGGTGCCGTCCCGGGACCTCAGCCGAGGGCGGTGTGCGGCGCCGGCCCGCCGGGCGACCCGGTGCTCGACGGGCCGACCTCCCCGATGCGGTCCAGGGCCGCCCGGACGTGCTTCTCGGTGACGTCGCGGTGGGTCATCAGCCGCAGCTTGCCCGCGATGGCACCGGCCCGGACCCCGGCCTCGGCGAACGCGGCGATGGTGCCCCGGACGTCGGCGACGTCGACGAGCACGATGTTGGTCTGCGGCTCGCGGACCCGCCAGCCGCGCTCGCGCAGCCCCGCGGCCAGCGTGGTCGCCAGCTCGTGGTCCTCGGCGAGCCGGTCGAGGTCCTCCAGCGCGACGAGCCCCGCCGCCCCGAGCACCCCGCCCTGACGGACGCCGCCGCCGAGCATCTTGCGCAGCCGCCGGGCCTGCTCGACGAACTCCGCGGACCCCGCGACGACGGACCCGACGGGCGCGCCGAGCCCCTTGGACAGGCACACCGCAACGGTGTCCGCGCCGACGGTGAGCGCCCCGGGCGGCACCCCGAGCGCGACGGCGGCGTTCCACAGCCGGGCGCCGTCCAGGTGCACCGACAGCCGTGCCGCCCGCGCCGCCGCGGCGACGGCGGCGTGCTCCTCGGGCGCGGTGACGGTGCCGCCCGCGGAGTTGTGCGTGTTCTCCAGGCAGAGCAGCACCGGGCGCAGCGCGGCGTAGGACCCGTCTCCGGCGGCGGCCCGGCGGACGGCCGCCGCGGTCACCTTGCCCGGGCCGCCGTCGTGCGGCAGCGGGCGCGGCATCCCGCCGGCCAGCCACGCCGCGGTGCCCAGCTCGAAGTCGAGCACGTGCGCGCCCTGCGGGGCGAGGAAGGAGTCGCCGCGGCCCAGCCGGCTCATCAGCGCGATCAGGTTCGCCATCGACCCCGTCGGCGTCCACAGCGCGTCGGCGGCGCCGAGCAGCCCGGCGACCTTCTCCTCCAGCTCGCGCAGGGTGGGGTCGCCGTCGAGCACGTCGTCGCCGACCTCGGCCTCGGCCATGGCCCGGCGCATCGCCTCGGTCGGCACGGTGACGGTGTCCGACCGCAGGTCGACGGGCTCGTCGGGGGCCGGGGCGGCGGTGGCCGCACGCAGCCCACCGCGCGACGACCAGCGGCTTCGGGGTGACGGGCGCACCCACCCAGTGTGTTCCATCCGGCCGCGCCCCGGAACAGCAGGGTCACGAAACGGTCACGACGAGGCGTCCGACCTGCGAAGCACGTCCGCTATCTCACTCGTCCGGACGGGGTGTCACTTGGCAGGATGTGGCGATGGCCGCCCCCAAGCAGACCGAGAAGGGTGAGCGTCGCCGTGCCCTGCTCGTCGCGGCGGCGGCGGATCTCCTGGCGGAGAGCGGGTTCGACGCGATCCGCCACCGCGCCGTCGCCGAGCGGGCCGGGGTGCCGCTGGCCGCGACGACGTACTACTTCTCCTCGCTGGAGGACCTCGTCTGCGCCGCGCTGGACCGGCTGGCCCGCTCCGAGCTGGCCGAGGCCCACGCGTGCCTGGACCGCCGCGACGACCCGGCCGAGATCGTGCTCGACCTGCTGCTCGGCCCGCGCTCGCGCACCGACGGGCTCGACGCCGTCCTGGCCCGGTTCGAGCGGCTCATCGGGTCGGGCCGCCGCCCTTTCCTGGCCGGGCTGCTGCGCGCCCAGCGCGTCGAGTTCGACGCCCTGCTCGACGAGGCGCTCACCCGGGCGACCGGCCGCCGTCCCGGGCCGGGGGACGTCCGCCGGATCACCGCGCTGGTCGACGGCGTCGTGCTGACCGCGCTCATCGAGGCCGACCCCGATCCGCGGGGCGTCGGGCGCGACGCGCTGCGGGAGGCGCTGGACGCCACCACCCGGGTGTGAGGCCGCGCTCCCACCGCCCCCGGGGCCCCGACCAGGCATTACCATCGCGCCACGTGATTCCCAACGTGCTGGCCGCGCGCTACGCGAGCCCCGAGCTGGTCCGCCTCTGGTCCCCGGAGTACAAGATCCAGCTGGAGCGACGGCTGTGGATCGCGGTGCTGCGCGCCCAGCGCGACCTGGGCATCGAGGTGCCGTCGTCGGTGATCGCCGACTACGAGGCCGTCGTCGAGCAGGTCGACCTGGCGAGCATCGCCGCCCGCGAGCGCGTCACCCGGCACGACGTGAAGGCCCGCATCGAGGAGTTCAACGCCCTCGCCGGCCACGAGCACGTCCACAAGGGCATGACCAGCCGCGACCTCACCGAGAACGTCGAGCAGCTGCAGATCCGGCTCTCGCTGGAGCTCGTCGCGGACCGGACCGTCGCGGTGCTCGCCCGCCTCGCGCGCCGCGCCTCGGAGTACGCCGAGCTGGTCATGGCCGGGCGCAGCCACAACGTCGCGGCGCAGACCACCACCCTGGGCAAGCGCTTCGCCAGCGCCGCCGACGAGCTGCTCGTCGCGCACGCCCGGCTGGAGGACCTGCGCTCGCGCTACCCGCTGCGCGGGATCAAGGGTCCGATGGGCACCAGCCAGGACATGCTCGACCTCCTCGACGGCGACGCGGCCAAGCTCGACGAGCTGGAGCAGCGCGTCGCGACCCACCTCGGGTTCTCCGAGGCGTTCACCAGCGTCGGGCAGGTCTACCCGCGCTCGCTCGACCACGACGTCGTCACCGCACTGGTGCAGCTCGCGGCCGCGCCGTCGTCGCTGGCCACGACGGTCCGGCTGATGGCCGGCGCCGAGCTCGCCACCGAGGGCTTCGCGCCCGGCCAGGTCGGCTCGTCCGCCATGCCGCACAAGATGAACGCCCGCTCGGCCGAGCGCATCAACGGCCTCATGGTGATCCTGCGCGGCCTGTCGGTGATGACCGCCGACCTCGCCGGCTCGCAGTGGAACGAGGGCGACGTGTCCTGCTCGGTGGTGCGCCGCGTCGCGCTGCCGGACGCGTTCTTCGCCCTCGACGGCCTGTACGAGACGACCCTGACCGTGCTCGACGAGTTCGGCGCCTACCCGGCCGTGATCGCCCGCGAGCTCGACCGCTACCTGCCGTTCCTCACCACGACCGCGGTGCTGATGGCCGCCGTGCGCGCCGGGGTCGGCCGGGAGCGGGCGCACGAGGTCATCAAGGAGCACGCGGTCGCCGTCGCGCTGGCGATGCGAGAGCAGGGCCAGGCCGACAACGACCTTCTCCAGCGCCTGGCCGGCGACGAGCGCCTCGGCCTGCCCGCCGGGACGCTCGACCGGCTGCTGGAGGACCCGCTGCGCTTCACCGGCGCCGCGTCCGCGCAGGTCGCCACGGTCGCCGAGAAGATCGCGGCGATCACGGCCAAGCACCCCGACGCCGCCGCGTACACCCCCGGGGGGATCCTGTGAGGCTCGTCCACTCCGGCAAGGTCCGCGAGCTCTACCTCGACGAGTCGCGCGACCCGGCCCAGCTGCTGCTCGTCGCCTCGGACCGGCTGTCGATCTACGACGTCGTGCTCCCGACGCCCGTCCCGGACAAGGGCGCGATCCTCACCGCGCTGTCGCTGTACTGGTTCGAGCGCACCGCCGACCTGGTGCCCAACCACGTCATCGGCACCGACGACGTCCCCGCCGAGTTCGCCGGGCGCGCCGTGCGCTGCCGCCCGCTGGAGATGCTGCCGGTGGAGTGCATCGCCCGCGGCTACCTCACCGGGCTCGGGCTGAAGGAGTACCGGCGCACCGGCGCCGTCTCCGGCGTCGCGCTGCCGCCCGGCCTGGTCGAGGGCTCGACGCTGCCCGAGCCGATCTTCACGCCGACCACCAAGGCGCCGGTCGGCGAGCACGACGAGTTCATGACCTTCGACGACGTCGTGGCCCTGCTGGGCGCGGACACCGCGGCCCGGCTGCGCGAGCTGACCCTGGAGGTCTACCGGCGCGGCGCCGAGTCCGCGGCGCAGGGCGGGATCCTCGTCGCCGACACCAAGCTGGAGTTCGGCCGCGACACCTCCGGCGAGATCGTGCTGGGCGACGAGGTGCTCACCCCGGACTCGTCGCGGTTCTGGCCCGCGGACTCCTACGAGCCCGGCCGCGCGCAGTTCTCCTTCGACAAGCAGTACGTGCGCGACTGGTCCGCCGGCCTGGACTGGGACCGCACCGCGCCCGGTCCCGAGGTCCCCGACGAGGTCGTGACGGTCGTCCACGACCGCTACGCCGAGGTCTACCGCCGGATCACCGGCACCCCCTGGACCTCGCCCACCGCCTGATCCGCCACGTGGACCTCAGCCGGGGCCGAGGGCGTCGAGGAGGGCCTGGGCGGTGGGGGCGTCGGTCACCAGGCGGTTGAACAGGCCCGCCCTGGCCCCGCCGACGATGCTCGGCACCTTCGCCACCCCGGCGGCGACGGCGATCGTGCGCGGCACCCGGCGCAGCTGCTCGGGGGAGATCCGCACCATCCGGTCGCTGCCCGGGAACGCGATCGGGCGGCCGTCGGCGCGGTAGAAGTTCAGGCAGACGTCGCCCACGCCGTCCTGCAGACCCCCGTCGTCGAGCGGGACGGAGGTCGAGATCGACTCGCGGCCCGCGGGCGGCGCGCCGATCCCGACCAGGGCCGCCTGCGCACGCGTCCAGAACCCGGTGACGCGCCGGAACTCCGGGTCCTCGGCGAGCGTGCTGCGCATCGCCGGTGACGGCATGGCCTGCGCGAACAGGAAGTGCGGCCGGCCGTGCCCGCGCTCGGCGATGGCCCGGGTGATCTCGTTGGTCTGGTGCCACGCCTCGGGCTCGGCGACCCCGCCGACGGTCGGCACGATCTCGCAGCCGGACAGCGCGGGCAGCGCGGTGTGGCTCAGTTCCCACACCGTGCGCCCGGAGGAGACGAGCAGGACGTCCCCGGCGCGCAGGCCGGCCTCGCGCAGTGCCTCGCCGACCGGCTCGGTCAGCGCCGGGCCGAGGTCGGTGGCGGGCCGCGGGGCCAGCCACACCCGGTCCAGGCCGAGCGCGGCGGCGAGGCGGAGCGCGTCGTCGCCGCCGGTCCGCAGCGACTCCGGGTCGTGCACGGTGATCTGCACGATCCCGACCCGGCGGGCCTCCGCGAGCAGCCGGGACACGGTCGGGCGGGACACCGTGAGGCGCTCCGCGATCGCGGCCTGGTTGAGCTCCTCGACGTAGTAGAGCCGGGCGGCCCGGTGCATCAGCCCGAGGTCGCGCCGGGAGAAGTCGTGCGGCGCCATCACCGTCCCCCTCCGTGGATCCCTGCATCGAACCGTACTGCACGTTTGTTCAAGTCGGAACCGATGTGTTGACGGATGTTCACGCTGGAACGCATGCTCAGACCAGTCGCATGCAGCACCCCGCATGGCACCAACGGAGGTTTCGCCGTGGGAGAGAACATCCCGACCCGGATGCAGGCGGTCGTCGTGCACGGCCCCGAGGACTACCGGCTGGAGGAGGTGGACGTCCCCCGGCCCGGCCCCGGCGAGCTGCTCATGCAGGTCGAGGCCGTCGGCGTGTGTGCCAGCGACCTGAAGTGCTACCACGGCGCCGCGAAGTTCTGGGGCGACGAGAACCGCCCCGCGTGGGCCCAGACCGGCCGCACCCCGGGCCACGAGTTCGTCGGCCGCATCGTCGCCGGTGACGACGAGGGCCTGGCCGGGCACGGCGTCGCGCTCGGCGACCGCGTCGCCTGCGAGCAGATCGTGCCCTGCGAGGAGTGCCGCTACTGCCTGCGCGGCCAGTACTGGATGTGCGGGCCGCACGACATGTTCGGCTTCCGCAACTTCGACGGCGCGATGGCCCAGTACATGCTGGTCCCGACCCGCGCCCGGGTGCACCGGGTCTCGCCGGACCTGGCGCCGCAGCACGCCGCGTTCGCCGAGCCGCTGTCCTGCGCGCTGCACGCCGTGGAGCGCGCCACCATCTCCTTCGACGACGTCGTGGTCGTCGCCGGGTGCGGCCCGATCGGCCTCGGCCTGATCGCCGGCGCCCGCGCGAAGAACCCGCGGCTGCTGATCGCGCTGGACCTCGACGACGACAAGCTCGAGCTGGGCCGCCGCACCGGCGCCGACCTGACCATCAACATCTCCCGCGAGGACGCGGTCGCCCGGGTCAAGGAGCTCACCGACGGCTACGGCGCCGACGTCTACCTGGAGGGCTCGGGCGCGGTCCCGGCCGTCGGGCAGGGCCTGAACCTGCTGCGCAAGCTGGGCACCTTCGTCGAGTACTCGGTGTTCGGCTCCGAGGTCACCGTGGACTGGTCGATCATCTCCGACGACAAGGAGCTCGACGTCCGCGGCGCCCACCTCGGCCCGCACTGCTGGCCCGCCGCGATCAAGATGCTGGAGGACGGCAAGCTCCCGATCTCCGACATCTGCACCCACCAGGTGCCGCTCGCGGAGTTCCAGAAGGCCCTCGACCTCGTCGGCGACACCTCCGGTGCGTCGGTCAAGGTCTCGATCCTCCCGAACGCCTGAGGGGGCCGACGATGAGCAGCGCCGCTCCGCAGCACGAGACCTTCCTCGACCGCATCGGTATCCCGCACTCCCTGCGCTGGGGCTTCCTCGGCGTGCTGGTCTTCATGACCGGCAACGGGACCGAGTCCAACTTCATCTCCCCGCACATCGAGGCGGTGCTCGGCTCGCCCGAGGCCACCGTCGCGACGATCATCACCGGCTACAGCCTGGCCGTGCTCGTGGCCAGCTACCTGTCCGGCGCGCTGGCCGACCTCTGGGGCCCGCGCCGCGTCATGACCCTCGGCGTCGCCGTCTGGGTCGTGTTCGAGGTGCTGTTCCTGCTGAGCCTGCAGATCGGCAGCCTCCCGCTGGTCGCGGCCACCTACTTCCTGCGCGGCTTCGGCTACCCGCTGTTCGCGTTCGCGTTCCTGGTGTGGATCAACGTCGTCACGCCGTACTCGCGCAACGGCGTCGCCGTCGGCTGGTTCTACGTCATGTTCACCGGCGGCCTGCCCACCCTGGGCTCGCTGTTCGCGCTCGGCATGATCCCGGCCTTCGGCGGCAGCACCGGTGGCGAGACGGCCGCGATGATCGGCTCGACGGCGCTCGTCGTCGCCGGGTACCTGATCGCCCGCTTCGGGGTGCACGAGCCGCACGCCACCCGTCGCCTCGCGCCGGCCGGCGAGTCCACCGGGCAGGTGCTGACCGCCGGGCTGCGGCTGACCGCCGCCAACCCGAAGATCCTGATGGGCTTCCTGGTCCGCCTGATCAACACCGCGCCGCAGTACGGCATGTTCATCATCCTGCCGACGGTCATCGCGGTGGACCTCGGCTGGGGCCAGAGCCGCTGGCTCACCATGACCGTGTTCGTCTACGCGACGAACATCCTGGTCAACGCGGTGTTCGGGGCCGTCGGCGACCGCTGGGGCTGGCGCCGCACCGTGCAGTGGTTCGGGGTCTTCGGCTCCGCGGTGGGCCTGCTGCTCTGGTGGTACGTCCCGCACGCCGTCCCGGCCGGGTCGACCTGGGGCTTCTGGGTCTCGGTCGCCGCGGGCTGCGTGTTCGGCTGCCTGCTCGCCGGGTTCGTCCCGATGGGCGCGATCATGCCCGCGCTCGCACCCGACCACAAGGGCGCCGCGATGGCCATGTACACCACCGCCGCCGGTGGTGCGGCCTTCCTCGGCTCGGGCGTCGTCGCGCTGATGCTCGCGGTCGGCACCGGCAACGTCGGCGTCGTCTGGGCCTTCGTCGTCCTCTACGCCGCCGCCTTCGTCATGGTCTCGTTCCTCGACGTCCCGCAGGACGACCCGCAGCAGCGCGAGACCGCCTCCACCACGGTGAAGGAGACCTCGTGACCAGGATCTTCGACGACCCCGCCGAGTTCGCCGACGACCAGCTCGCCGGGTTCCTCGACCTCTACGCCGACCGTGTCCGAGGGGTGCACGGGGGCGTGGTCGCCCACCGCGGCGACGGCGACCCGCAGGTCGCCGTCGTCATCGGGGGCGGCTCGGGCCACTACCCGGCGTTCTGCGGGACGGTCGGCCCGGGGATGGCGCACGGCGCCGTGGTCGGCAACATCTTCACCTCGCCCTCGGCCGCCCAGGCCCACTCCGTCGGGAAGGCCGCCGACCAGGGCCGGGGCGTGATCTTCAGCTTCGGCAACTACGCCGGCGACACGATCAACTTCGGGATCGCCGCCGAGCGGCTGCGCGCCGACGGGACCGACGCCCGCGTCGTGATCGTCACCGACGACGTCGCCTCGGCCGAGCAGGAGTCGCAGCGCCGCGGGATCGCCGGCGACTTCACCGTGTTCAAGGTGATGGGCGCCGCGGCCGCCCGCGGCGCGGACATCGACGAGGTCGAGCGCCTGGGCCGCGCGGCGAACGCCGCCACCCGCAGCCTCGGCGTCGCGTTCACCGGCTGCACCATGCCCGGCGAGTCCGAGCCGCTGTTCTCCGTCCCGGACGGGCACCTGGGCCTCGGCCTGGGCATCCACGGCGAGCCCGGCATCCGCGACGTGCCGATGCTGCCCGCCCGCGAGCTGGCCGAGCTGCTGGTCGACGACGTGCTGAAGCACGCGCCCACAGCAGCGCCCGGCCGGGCCGGGGTGATCCTCAACGGGCTGGGCACCACCAAGTACGAGGAGCTGTTCCTGCTGTGGCGCCACGTCGCGCCGCGGCTGCGCGACGCCGGCATCACGATCGTCGACCCCGAGGTGGGCGAGCTCGTGACCAGCCTCGACATGGGCGGCTGCTCGCTCACCCTGATGTGGCTCGACGACGAGCTCGAGCCGCTGTGGCGGGCCGACGCCTACACCCCCGCCTACCGCAAGACCGCGGCCCCGCTGGCGGCCCTGCGCGAGCCCACCGCCGACGAGCTGGCCGAGGCCGACGCCGTCGTCACCGCGCCGGAGGCGACCGACGCCGCCCGCGGGCTGGCCGGGACCGTGCGGGCCGCGCTGGCCGCGGTCGAGACGACGCTGCGCGAGCACGAGCACGAGCTGGGTCGCATCGACGCCGTCGCGGGCGACGGCGACCACGGCCGCGGGATGCTCAAGGGCATCACCGCGGCCACCGCCCGGGTCGGCGAGCTCGGCGACGACGTCGGCGGCGGCTGGGCGCTGGCGCAGGCCGGGCAGGCCTGGGCCGAGCGCGCCGGCGGCACCTCGGGCGTGCTGTGGGGCGCCGCGCTGGAGGCGTTCGGCCGTCGGCTCGGCGACTCCGCCGACGGCTACCCGGCGGCCGAGGTCGCCGCGGGCGTCCGCGAGTTCGCGACGACGATCCAGCAGCTCGGCGGCGCGCAGGAGGGCGACAAGACCCTGCTCGACGCGCTGCTGCCGTTCGTCGCCGAGCTGGAGAGCCGCGTCGGCGACGGCGCGGCGCTGGCCGGGGCGTGGACCGCGGCCGCCGGGGTCGCGACGGCGCGGGCACAGGACACCGCCGAGCTGCGGCCGAAGGTCGGGCGGGCCCGCCCGCTGGCCGAGCGGAGCGTCGGCACCCCCGACGCGGGTGCGGTCTCGATGGGTCTGGTCGTCACGGCCGTGGCCGAGGTACTGACATCGCAGGAGGAGCAGGAGTGAGCGACACGCTGCGCATCGTGGTGGGCGCCGACGACGCCGGCTACGACTACAAGGAGAAGCTCAAGGCCGACCTGGAGGCCGACGAGCGCGTCGCCGAGGTCATCGACGTCGGCGTCGCCGCGGACGGGCACACCGCCTACCCGCACATCGGCGTGGCCGCCGCCCGCGCCGTCGCCGACGGGCGGGCCGACCGCGGCCTGCTGGTCTGCGGCACCGGGCTGGGCGTCGCGATCTCGGCGAACAAGGTGCCCGGCATCCGGGCCGTCACCGCGCACGACCCGTTCTCCGTGGAGCGCTCGGTCAAGTCGAACAACGCGCAGGTCCTGTGCATGGGGCAGCGCGTCGTCGGGATCGAGCTGGCCCGCACGCTCGTCTCCGGCTGGCTGGACCACCGGTTCGACCCGCAGAGCGCCTCGGCGGAGAAGGTCGCCGCCCTGGACTCCTACGACCGCCGCGACGGCGACCGCACCGCCGAGGCGGAGACGGTCGGGACGGACTGCTGATGTTCGACCTCACCGGATCGGTCGCGCTCGTCACCGGGGCGGCGTCGGGGATCGGGGCCGAGGTCGCCGGCGCGCTCGCCGCGCAGGGCGCCACCGTCGCCGGGGCCGACCTCGGGGAGATCGGCGGCGACGTCGCCTCCGCGCACCGGGTCGACGTGTCCGACCCGGACGCCGCGCAGGCCTGCGTCGACGAGGTCGTCGCCCGGCACGGCCGGGTCGACGTGCTCGTCAACTCGGCCGGCATCGCGCTGCTCGCCCCGGCCCTCGAGCTGGGGGTCGACGAGTGGCGCCGGACGCTCGACGTGAACCTCACCGGGTCCTGGCTGATGGCGCAGGCCGCCGGGCGGGGCATGGTCGAGCGCGGGTACGGCCGGATCGTCAACCTCGCGTCGCAGGCGGCGAGCAGCGGCCTGGAGAAGCACGCCGCGTACTGCGCGTCCAAGGCCGGGATCAACGGGCTGACCCGCACGCTGGCCGTCGAGTGGGGGCCCTACGGGGTGACCGTGAACGCGGTCTCGCCGACGGTGGTGCTCACCGACCTCGGGCGCAAGGTCTGGGACAACCCGGCCGGCGACGCGCACCGGGCCGAGATCCCGGCCCGGCGCTTCGCCGAGCCGCCGGAGATCGCCGCGGCCGTGGTGTACCTGGCCTCGGCCGAGGCCGCGATGGTCAACGGCGCCGAGCTGAAGGTCGACGGCGGGTTCACCGCCCGCTGACCGTCGTCCGCACGATCCGGCGACTCCACGCGGGGTTCACCTCGGTGGGGTCGGATGGGGACCATGAGCACGCTGCTGGTCTCGCTGTCCGGCCTCACCGACGGCGACGACGCCGACCGGGCCCGCGCCGTCGCGTTCGCCGCCGAGCTGGACCGCCGCGGCGTGCCGCTGACGCACCTCGTGCAGCCCAAGGGCCCGCACGGCCCGCTCCGCCGCGGCGACGACCTGGTCCGCTGGATCGCGGGCCGCGTCCGGGCCGGTGACGACCTGTTGCTGCACGGCTTCGACCACGCGAGCGACCCGGTCGGCGCCTGGCAGAACGGCGGCGTGCCCCGGATCGGTCGCCGCACCGAGTTCGGCGCCCTGCCCCGCCACGAGGCCGGCCTGCGGCTGACCGGGGCGCGGCGGATCCTGCTCGCGACCGGCCTGTCCACCGACGGTTTCGCCCCGCCCGGCTGGGTCGCCTCCGCCGCCACCGCCGACGCGCTCGCCGACCTCGGTTTCGGCCTGTACGCCGACGAGACGACCGTCCGCGCCGTCGGCGTGGCCGGGGCCCTCGGCGGGGACGGCCCGGTGCTCCGCTCGCGGGTGCTGACCTTCCGCGCCTCCGAGCCCTGGCTCGGCGGCGAGCGCCGCGCGGGGGACCGTCGCCGGGGCCGCGCGCTGGAGCAGCAGGCCGTCCGCACCGCCGAGCGCGGCGGCCTGGTCCGGATCGCGCTGCGGGCCAAGGACCTGCGCCGCGAGCACCGCACCGAGGCCGCGCTGGCCGCGGTCGACGCCGCCCGCGGCGCCGGGGCCGTCGGTGCGGTGCACCGGACGCTGTTCCCCGCCGCGGCGCCCGCCGCCTGACCCGCGGCACCCGACCACCGGGCGACAGGGCCCGGTTGTCCACAGTGTGTGTTCTCCTGTGGACAACCGGTGCCGCCTGTGGACTACCGCTGTTCGCCCAGCACGCAGAACTCGTTGCCCTCGGGGTCGGCGAGCACGGTCCAGGACACCTCGTCGGCCGGGGCGCGGTGCTGGCCGACGTTGACCCGGGTCGCCCCCAGCATCAGCAGCCGTGCGACCTCGGAGTCCCGCACGCCGTCCGGGCGCAGGTCGATGTGCAGCCGGTTCTTCGAGCGCTTCCCCTCCGCGACCGGCACGAAGATCAGCCCCGGGGTGACGCCCTGCGCCGGCTGGATCTCGAACTCCTGGGGCGAGGCGTTGACGACCGACCAGTCCAGCGCCTCGGCCCACCAGCGGCCCAGCCGCACGGGGTCGCGGGCGTCGACGACGATCTGCTCCCACCGCATCCCCATCAGACCGCGACCGCCGTCGCGCGGTCGGCCACGAGCAGCGTCGTCGCGTCCGGGCCGAGCTGGTCGAAGAAGCGGTAGTGCAGCGCGGGGTCGGCGAGCGTGCCCTCGTGGATCGGGACGACGGTGCGCGGTGCGACGGCCCGCAGGTAGTCGACGGCCTCGGACACCTTCAGCCACGGCGCACCGGTCGGGAGCAGCAGCGTCGCGAGCTCGTCGACGCCGGGCGGGACGTAGGCGTCGCCGGGGTGCAGCAGCGTGCCGTCGACGAGGTAGCCGTTGTTGGCGACCAGCGGGATGTCGGCGTGGATCCGCGCGTGGTCCCCGGAGCCGACGACACGGACCTCGGCGCCGCCGAGTGCGAGCACGTCGCCGGGGGCGGCGGTGCGCGCGTCGACCCCGTCGAGCCGCCCGGCGGTCTGGCCGTCGGTGACCAGGGCGGCGTCGGGGTTGGCACGCAGCAGGTCGCGGAGCCGGTCGGCGTCGACGTGGTCGGCGTGCTGGTGGGTGACCAGGATCGCGTCGAGCCCGTCGAGGCCCTCGAACCCGGTCGAGAACGTGCCGGGGTCGAACAGGAGCCGGGCCGATCCGGTGTCGACCAGGACGCAGGCGTGGCCGTAGTGCGTCAGGTGCATGGGGCCAGCATGCCCGGTCGCCGGGCCGCGGCACCGATGAGTTCCGGCGCCGCGCCCGGTCGGAGCGGGCATGGACATCAGCCCGGAGCACGACCCGGTGACCCGCTTCCTGCACCGCCCCGACGCCGACCTCGCCTACGACGTCCACGGCCCGGACCTCGCGCCGGGCGAGCGGGTCCTGCTGTGCGTCGGCCAGCCGATGGACGCCGGCGGGTTCCGCGACCTCGCCGCCGCGCTGCCGGACCGGCGCGTCGTCGCCTACGACCCGCGCGGCCTGGGCCGCAGCACGCGCAGCGACGGGCTCGACACCTCCGACCCGCACGTCCAGGCCGCCGATCTGCACGCGCTGGTCGGCGAGCTGGGCGGCCCGGTCGAGGTGTTCGCCAGCAGCGGCGGGGCGATCACCGCCCTCGCGCTCGTCCAGGCCCACCCCGGGGACGTGGCGGTCCTCGTCGCGCACGAGCCGCCGCTGATCGGTGAGCTGCCCGACGCCGACCTCGCCCGGCGGGGCTGGCAGGCGGTCCGCGCCACCTACGACGCGCACGGCTCCGGGGCGGGGATGGCCGCCTTCCTCGGCTGGACCTCCTGGTCGGGCCCGTTCACCGAGGAGCACCTCGCGGCCGGGCCGCCGGACCCGGCCGCGTTCGGCCTGCCCACCGGTGACGACGGCCGCCGCGACGACCCGCTGCTGTCCGCCCGCGCCGCGGCGATGCTCACCTTCGTCCCGGACGCCGCCGCCCTCGCCGCCGCGCCGACCCGGGTGGTCCTCGCGGTGGGGGAGGAGACGGGGGACGCCGTCACCGCCCGCACCACGCGCGCGCTGGCCGACCGGCTCGGGCTCGACGTCGCCGTGTTCCCCAGCCACCACGGCGGCTTCGCCGGCGCCGGGAACGGGTGGCCGGGCAGGCCCGCCGAGTTCGCCGCGCGGCTGCGCGAGGTGCTCGGGTGAGCGGCGGCCCCCGATGGTGAGGGCACGCACGTCGAGTTGTCCGCCCCGTTCACCGTAGGCTGACCGGCGTGGCCAGAGTGGTGGTGGACGTGATGCCCAAGCCCGAGATCCTCGACGTCCAGGGTCAGGCCGTGACCCGGGCGCTGGGGCGGATCGGCGTCTCCGGCGTGAGCGGGGTGCGTCAGGGCAAGCACTTCGAGCTCGAGGTCTCCGACGGCGTCGACGACGAGACCCTGCACCGGCTCGCCGGCACGCTGCTGGCGAACCCGGTGATCGAGGACTGGACGGTGACCCGCCTGTGAGCACCCGGGTCGGCGTGATCACCTTCCCCGGCACGCTCGACGACGGCGACGCCGCACGCGCGGTCCGCCGCGCCGGCGCCGAGGCCGTCCCGCTGTGGCACGGCGACCACGACCTGCAGGGTGTGGACGCCGTCGTCGTGCCGGGCGGGTTCTCCTACGGCGACTACCTGCGCGCCGGCGCGATCGCCGCGCTCGCGCCGATCATGACCGAGGTCGTGGCGGGCGCCGGGCGCGGCCTGCCGGTGCTCGGCATCTGCAACGGCTTCCAGATCCTGTGCGAGGCGCACCTGCTGCCGGGCGCGCTCGTCGCCAACGCCGGGATGCACTTCCTGTGCCGCGACCTCGTCCTGACCGTGGAGAACGCGCAGACCGCCTGGACCCGCGACTACGCCGCCGGCGACCAGCTGCTGATCCCGCTGAAGTCGCAGGAGGGCCGCTACGTCGCCGACGCCGCGACCCTCGACGAGCTCGACGGCGACGGCCGCGTGGTGTTCCGCTACCGCGACGGCGGCCCGAACGGCTCGACCCGCGACATCGCCGGCATCACCAACGCCGCCGGGAACGTCGTCGGGCTCATGCCGCACCCGGAGCACGCGACCAGCGCGCTCACCGGCCCGTCCGCCGACGGTCTGGGGCTGTTCACCTCGGTGCTGGCGCGCGTCACCGCCTGACCCGGTGAGACCGGTCTCGGGGGCGCCCGGGTCCGGGGCCGCGGCGACTACCCTTCACGCCGTGACGCAGTCCCAGGTGCCGGTCGATTCCGTCAAGCACGCCGAGGCCACGCCGGAGCAGCCCCAGCCGTACCGCGAGCTCGGTCTGAAGGACGACGAGTACGCCCGCATCCGGGAGATCCTCGGCCGCCGGCCCACCGACGCCGAGCTGGCCATGTACTCGGTGATGTGGAGCGAGCACTGCTCCTACAAGTCGTCCAAGGTGCACCTGCGCTACTTCGGCGAGACGACCACCGACGAGATGCGGTCGTCGATGCTGGCCGGGATCGGCGAGAACGCCGGCGTCGTGTCCATCGGCGACGGCTGGGCCGTCACCTTCAAGGTCGAGTCGCACAACCACCCGTCGTACGTGGAGCCCTACCAGGGTGCGGCGACCGGTGTCGGCGGCATCGTCCGCGACATCATGGCGATGGGCGCGCGCCCGATCGCCGTCGGCGACCCGCTGCGCTTCGGCCCGCTCGACGCCGACGACACCGGCCGGGTGCTGCCCGGGATCGTCGCCGGGGTCGGCGGCTACGGCAACTGCCTCGGCCTGCCGAACGTGGCGGGCGAGGTCGTCTTCGACCCGTCCTACGCGGGCAACCCGCTGGTCAACGCCCTGTGCGTCGGAGCGCTGAAGACCGAGGACCTGCACCTCGCGTTCGCCTCCGGCACCGGCAACAAGATCATCCTGTTCGGCGCGACGACCGGCCTCGACGGCATCGGCGGCGTGTCCGTGCTCGCGTCGGAGACCTTCGACTCCGCCACCGGCGGCACCGGGCGCAAGAAGCTGCCCAGCGTGCAGGTGGGCGACCCGTTCACCGAGAAGGTCCTCATCGAGTGCTGCCTGGAGCTGTTCGCGGCCGGGCTGGTCGTCGGCATCCAGGACCTCGGCGGGGCCGGGCTGTCCTGCGCCACCTCCGAGCTCGCCTCCGCCGGTGACGGCGGCATGCACGTCGACCTCGACGCCGTCCCGCTGCGCGCCACCGGGATGACCGCCGCGGAGATCCTCTCCTCGGAGTCGCAGGAGCGGATGTGCGCGGTCGTGACCCCGGAGAACGTCGAGGCGTTCCTCGCGGTCTGCCGCAAGTGGGACACGATCGCGACCGTCATCGGCGAGGTGACCGACGGCGACCGGCTGGTCATCACCTCGCAGGGCGAGACCGTCGTCGACGTGCCGCCCCGCACGGTCGCGCACGAGGGCCCCGTCTACTCCCGCCCGGTCGCCCGCGACGACGCGAAGCAGGACGCGCTGAACGCCGGGTCGCCGGAGTCGCTGCCGCGCCCGGAGACCCCGTCGGAGCTGCGCGCGGAGATCCTGCGGATGGCCGCCGCCCCGAACCTCGCCTCCCGCTCGTGGGTCACCGACCAGTACGACCGCTACGTGCGCGGCAACACCGTCGCCGCGCACGGCGCCGACTCCGGCGTGGTGCAGGTCGACGAGTCCACCGGGCGCGGCGTCGCCGTCGCCACCGACTGCAACGCCCGCTTCGTCGCGCTCGACCCCTACACCGGCGCGCAGCTCGCGCTGGCCGAGGCCTACCGCAACGTCGCCACCTCCGGCGCGGTGCCGCTGGCCGTCACCGACTGCCTGAACTTCGGCTCGCCCGAGGACCCGCACGTCATGTGGCAGTTCCAGCAGGCCGTGCGCGGTCTCGCCGACGGCTGCGCGGTGCTCGGCACCCCGGTCACCGGCGGCAACGTCAGCTTCTACAACCAGACCGGGACGACGGCGATCCTGCCGACCCCGGTCGTCGGCGTCCTCGGCGTGATCGACGACGTCACCACCGCCGTCCCGGCCGGGTTCGCCGGGGCCGACGGCGACGCCGTCGTCCTGCTGGGCGGCACCGCCGCCGAGTTCGGCGGGTCGGAGTGGGCGCACGAGGTGCACGGCCACCTCGGCGGCCACCCGCCGGCCGTCGACCTGGAGCACGAGCGCCGCCTCGCGCAGCTGCTCGCCGCCGCGGCCGCCGACCGGGCGCTGACCGGCAGCCACGACCTGTCCGACGGCGGCCTCGCCCAGGGCCTGGTCGAGGCCGCGCTGGGTGGCGGCCACGGCGCGCGCGTCGACCTGTCCGGCGTGCACGACGACACCTTCACCGCCCTGTTCGCCGAGTCCGCCGGGCGCGTGCTGGTCACCGTCCCCGCCGACGGGCTGGACGCGTTCCTGGCCCGCGCCGGCGCGGCGGGCGTGCCCGCGCTGCGGATCGGCGAGACCGGCGGCGACGCCCTCGACCTGGGCGAGGCCGTCGGGGTCCTGTCGCTCGACGAGCTCCGCACCTCCTGGGAGGCGACGCTGCCGGCCCGGTTCGGCGCCGTCTCGGTCTGATGGCCGACGTCCTCCTCGCCTGGGTCGACGACGGCGTCGAGCCCGAGCGGGCGGTGCGCAAGGCCGCGGTGAAGGAGTCGCTGGCCGAGCTGGCCCGCCGCGCACCCGGGCACAGCGTCGAGGTGCGGGTGCCGCCGTTCGGCGCGGTGCAGTGCGTCGAGGGCCCGCGGCACACCCGCGGCACCCCGCCCAACGTGGTGGAGACCGACCCGCGGACCTGGGTGGCCCTGGCCATCGGCCGCCTGAGCTGGGACGACGCCGTCGCCGCCGGCCGGGTGTCGGTGTCCGGCTCGCGGGCGGGCGAGATCGCGGCCCGGCTGCCGCTGCGGGAACCGTGACCGTCCCGTCGCCCCGCGCGGGCGGACGTGACGCCCGTCCCCGTACCTGGGGATGTGTGATCGCGGGGCGTACAGTCGTGCCCTGGTCCCGGTACGCCGCCAGCCGAGGAGCGCCGCGTTGAGTTCCGTCCGGAACGAGCACGTCAGCCCTGCCCGCACCCTCTCCGTCACGCCCGTCACGGGCCCCGCCACCGAGCCCGACGAGTCCGGTCCCCGCGAGGAGTGCGGGGTCTTCGGCGTCTGGGCCCCCGGCGAGGACGTCGCGAAGATGACGTACTACGGCCTCTACGCGCTGCAGCACCGCGGCCAGGAGGCCGCAGGCATCGCCGTCTCCGACGGCCGCCGCACCGTCGTGTTCAAGGACCTCGGCCTGGTCAGCCAGGTGTTCGACGAGCAGACCCTGTCCTCGCTGCGCGGGCACCTCGCCGTCGGCCACTGCCGCTACTCCACGACCGGCGCCACCACCTGGGAGAACGCCCAGCCGACGTTCCGGACCACCGCCGCGGGCTCCGGCCTGGCGCTGGGCCACAACGGCAACCTGGTCAACACCGCCGAGCTGCGCGAGCAGGTCGCGCAGCTGGAGAACCGCAAGCGCTCCGGCCTGCGCGCGACGACCGACTCCGACCTGCTCACCGAGCTGCTCGCCGCCGGTGCCGCCGACCTCGGGGTGTACGAGGCCGCGATGCGGCTGCTGCCGACGCTGCGCGGCGCGTTCTCGCTGACCTTCGCCGACGAGACCACGCTCTACGCCGCCCGCGACTCGCACGGCGTCCGCCCGCTCGTGCTGGGCCGCCTGGAGCGCGGCTGGGTCGTCGCCTCGGAGACCGCGGCGCTGGACATCGTCGGTGCCTCCTTCGTGCGCGAGGTCGAGCCGGGCGAGCTCATCGCCATCGACGCCGACGGCATCCGCAGCCAGCGCTTCGCCGCGCCGGAGCCCAAGGGCTGCGTCTTCGAGTACGTCTACCTCGCCCGCCCGGACACCCACATCGCCGGCCGCTCGGTCTACGACACCCGGGTCGAGATCGGCCGCCGCCTCGCCGAGGAGCACCCGGTGGAGGCCGACCTGGTCATCCCGGTGCCGGAGTCCGGCACCCCGGCCGCGATCGGCTACGCCCAGGGCTCCGGCATCCCCTACGGACAGGGCCTGGTCAAGAACGCCTACGTCGGGCGCACCTTCATCCAGCCCAGCCAGACGATCCGCCAGCTCGGCATCCGGCTCAAGCTCAACCCGCTGCGCAACGTCATCCGCGGCAAGCGCCTGGTCGTCGTCGACGACTCGATCGTGCGCGGCAACACCCAGCGCGCCCTGGTGCGGATGCTGCGCGAGGCGGGCGCGGTCGAGGTCCACGTGCGGATCGCGTCGCCGCCGGTGCGCTGGCCCTGCTTCTACGGCATCGACTTCGCCAGCCGCGCGGAGCTGATCGCCAACGGCGCCGACACCGAGGGCGTCCGCCGGTCCATCGGGTCGGACAGCCTCGGCTACGTCTCGGTCGACCAGATGGTCGCGGCGTCGGAGCAGCCGCGCTCGCGACTGTGCTGCGCGTGCTTCGACGGGGACTACCCGATCGCCCTCCCGGAGGAGGCGAAGCTCGGCAAGCACCTGCTGGAGGACGTGCCCGCGCCGACCGCCGGTGGAGCCGCTTCCGGGGATCCCGGCCCCCTGTCCGTCGGATACGGTGCCGGGGAAGCACTGACCCGCCCGTAGCGGCACCGCCGACCGCACCTCGTACTGGAGAGACCACGCATGCCCTCGACCGAGCCCGGCCCCGCCAGTTACGCCTCCTCGGGGGTGGACATCGACGCGGGGGAGGAGGCGGTCGAGAAGTTCCGTCCGTTCGCGGAGAAGGCCACCCGGCCCGAGGTGCGCGGCGGGATCGGCGGCTTCGCCGGGCTGTTCGCGGCGAAGTTCGGCAAGTACACCGAGCCGGTCCTGGCCGCCTCCACCGACGGCGTCGGCACCAAGGTCGCGATCGCGCAGGCCATGGACAAGCACGACACCATCGGCCAGGACCTGGTCGCGATGGTCGTGGACGACCTGGTCGTCTGCGGGGCCGAGCCGCTGTTCCTGCAGGACTACATCGCCATCGGCAAGATCGTCCCCGACCGGGTCGCGACGATCGTGCGCGGCATCGCCGAGGGCTGCCAGGTCGCGGGCTGCGCGCTGCTGGGCGGGGAGACCGCCGAGCACCCCGGGCTGATGGAGGAGGGCGCCTACGACCTCTCCGCCACCGGGGTCGGCGTCGTCGACGCGGAGAAGATGCTGCGCCCGGACGCCGTCCGCCCCGGCGACGTGCTCGTCGCGCTCGGGTCGTCCGGGCTGCACTCCAACGGCTACTCGCTGGCCCGCCACGTGCTGCTCGACATCGCGCGCCTCCCGCTGGAGGGCGAGCTCGAGGAGTTCGACCACTCGCTCGGCGAGGAGCTGCTCGTCCCCACCCGCATCTACGCCAAGGACTGCCTGGCGATCGCCGCGGAGACCGGCGTGCGGACCTTCTCCCACATCACCGGCGGCGGGCTCGCCCGCAACCTGGAGCGGGTGCTGCCCGACGGCCTCGCCGCCACCGTGGAGCGCGGCTCCTGGACGCCGTGGCCGATCTTCAAGCTGATCCAGTCCCGCGGCCGGGTGGAGCGCGCGGAGATGGAGAAGACGTTCAACATGGGCGTCGGCATGGTCGCGGTGCTGCCGCCCGAGGACGTCGACCGCGCGCTGGCCGTGCTCACCGCCCGGCACGTGCCCGCCTGGATCCTCGGCGAGGTCGGCCGGGTCGGCGACGTCGACGGGGCCGGCTCCGGCGAGCTCGGCGCCCGGGTGCAGCTGCGCGGGGAGCACCCCCGCTTCTGAGCCGTACCGGCCCGCCCGGCGGTCCGCCGGGCGGGCCGGGGCTCAGCGCCGCCCCGGTCCGGGGTGCGGCCGCGCGTCGCGCGGGCCGTAGGCGGGGCGCTCCCGCGGCTCGTCCCGCACGGCCGCGCCGACGGGCGTGGCGGGACGGAAGAACGCCCCGGTGCCCGACGCGCCCGTCGCCGCCCCCGGCACCCGCCGGGGCAGCGTGCCGCCGGCCGGGCCGGGTGCCGGGTACGCGGACGGGCGGGACGGGGCCGGGCGGTCGTCGTCGAGCCCGATGGGGCCGTCGCTGATCCGGCCCGTGTCGGTGTCGTCGGCGGGGGAGCCGACGTCGCGCCGGTCGCGGGCGGGACGCCACGGTGTGCGGCGGTGCCGTCCCTCGGGCGGCGGCAGCGACGGGTCGCCCGGCACCGGCCGGGCCACCCCGGCCCCGCTGAAGGCGCGCACCGAGATCCGCGCGAACGCGGCCGCGTCGGGCCGCTCGCCGCCGAGCTTCGAGCCGAGCCAGCCCAGCAGGAACCCCGCAGGCACCGACACCAGGCCCGGGTTGGTCAGCGGGAAGACGGCGATGTCGATCCCGGGCAGCATCGACTCCGGGGTGCCGGACACCGCGGGGGACACGGTGATGAGCCCGACGGTGACGGCCAGGCCGCCGTACATGCTCCACAGCGCCCCGGTGGAGGTGAACCCGCGCCAGAACAGCGAGTACAGCAGCGTCGGCAGGTTCGCCGAGGCCGCCGCGGTGAACGTCAGCGACACCAGGAAGGCGATGTTCTGGCCGTTCGCCAGCACCCCGCCCGCGGTGCCGAGGACGCCGATCACCAGGGTGGCGCGGCGCGCCACCCGGATCTCCTCCGCCGCGGTCGCCCGCCCGCGCCGGATCAGGTTCGCGTAGACGTCGTGGGCGAACGCGGCCGCCGCGGTGATCGTCAGCCCGGCGACGACGGCCAGGATCGTCGCGAACGCGATCGCCGACACCAGCGCCAGGCCGACCTCGCCGCCGATCTCCAGCGCCAGCAGCGGCGCCGCGGAGTTCACCCCGCCCGGCGCGGCCAGGATCCGCTCCGGCCCGACCAGGGCCGCCGCGCCGTAGCCGAGGACCAGGGTGAGCAGGAAGAAGCCGCCGATCAGCCAGATCGCCCAGGTCACCGAGGACCGGGCCTGCCGCGCGGTGGGGACGGTGTAGAAGCGCATCAGGATGTGCGGCAGCCCGGCGACGCCGAGCACCCCGCCGATCGCCAGCGAGAGCAGGTCGGCCTGGGCGAGCAGGCCGCCGCCGTAGAGCAGCCCCGGGCGCAGGACGGCGTCGCCGGCGGGGTGGCGCGCCGCGGCGGCGTCGAGCAGCCGGGTGAGGCTCAGCCCGTGCGTCCCCAGCACGTAGGCGGTCATCACCGCGCCCGTCGCGAGCAGCAGCGTGGCCTTCGCGATCTGCAGCCAGGTCGTGCCGGTCATGCCGCCGATCAGCACGTACACGATCATCAGGCCGCCGACGCAGGCGATCACCACGGCCTGCCCGGCCGGGTCGGTCACGTCGAGCAGCAGCGCGACGAGCCCGCCCGCGCCGGCCAGCTGCGCGAGCAGGTACATGATCGAGATGACGACGGTCGAGGTCGCCGCGGCGGCCCGCACCGGGCGCTCGCGCAGCCGTACGGTCAGCACGTCGGCCAGGGTGTAGCGGCCGGTGTTGCGGATCAGCTCGGCGACGAAGAACAGCGCGAGCAGCCAGGCGACGAACGCCGCGACCGCGTAGCCGAAGCCGTCCGGGCCGGACACCGCGACGGCGCCGACGATGCCCAGGAAGGTGGCCGCGGACAGGAAGTCCCCGGACAGCGCGAGCCCGTTCTCCGGCCCGGTGAACCCGTGCCCGCCCGCGTAGTACGACGAGCGGGTCGCCCCGGACCGCGACACCCGCAGCACCACGACCAGCACGACCAGCAGGAAGACGGCGAACACCGCGACGTTGAGCACCGGGTCGCCCACCGCGGGCGGCAGCACCGGCGTCACGGGGCACGCTCCTCGAGCCGGTCCCGGACGACGGCCGCCAGCGGGTCGAGGCGACGCGTGGCGTAGCGGTTGTAGGCGGCGGTCAGCGCGAACGTCGAGGCGAACTGGCCGAGGGCCAGCAGCAGCACCACCGGGAGCCCGCCGACCCGCACGGACAGGACGTCCTTGGTCCAGGCGTTGAGACCGAGGTAGAGGCAGAACCACAGCAGGAACAGCACCGTGGCGGGGACGACGAACCGCAGGAGCCGGCGGCGCAACGCCACGAACTCGGGCGTCGCGGCGGCCTCGCACCAGACGTCGCCCCGGGGCCGGCGGACCGGCGCCGTGACCCGGTCAGGTGGATACGTCGTCGGAGAACCCCCACGTCCCGTCACGTGTTGTCCAACGCAATGGGGCAGGGCGGGTGACCGGGCATCACCTGATCGAGTGATGCCTACGACTCAGTGTGACGTGGCGTGACGCGGGGTGGAGCGGTGGGACTCACGCAGCATGGGCGGGTGCAGGGCGGTCGCCCCGCCGCGCCGGAACAGCCGCGGCGGCCGCCCGCGCCCGCCGGTGACCAGCGTCGTGGTCGGGACGAGGAACCCCTCGGTGGAGGTCACCTTGCGCTGGAAGTTCCGCGGGTCCAGGGAGGTCTCCCAGACGGCCTCGTAGACCCGGCGCAGGTCGGTCACGGTGAACTCGTCGGGGCAGAACGACGCGGCCAGCGTCGTGTACTCGAGCTTGGACTTCGCCCGCTCCACGCCCTCGGCGAGGATCCGGTCGTGGTCGAACGCGAGGGGCGGCACGTCGTCGACCGCCCACCAGGCCGACGCGGCGGCGCCACCGCCCGGCGTCGGCTCCGGCATGTCGGGCACGAACGCGAGGTAGCCGACCGAGAGCACGCGCCCGCGCGGGTCGCGGTCCGGCGCGGCGTAGCTCGCGAGCTGCTCCAGGTGCCCGCAGACCGCGCTGCCGGTGTCGGCGCCCGTCTCCTCGCCCAGCCGGCGGCTGGCCGTGTGCACCAGGTCCTCCTCGGGGCGCACGAAGCCGCCGGGCAGGGCCCAGTGGCCGAGGAAGGGGGGCTCGCCGCGCTCGATGAGCAGGACGTGCAGACGGTCGGACCGGACCGTCAGGACGACGAGGTTGACGGCGACCGCGAAGAGGTTGCCGCGCATCTGATGAACACCTCGGACGGGTACGGAATCGGTGACCGGGCCTCCGGGGGGAGACCGGACATGATCTTGCCCTATCCGATCGGCCGGGGGAACCGTCCGGTGCGGACCGCAGGTCGTGCCTGCTCACGGGGCCCGGACGTACCGCGGCGCCCGGGCCGCCGGGTCGATCCGGGGGCCGGGCGCCGGGGTGGCCGTCAACGGCGAGGGTCGTCGTCCTCGTCGTTGTACTTGGCGGCGAGGTCGTCGTACTCGCCGTAGTCGTCCTCGCGGCTGTCGGTAGTCACCGCCGTCCCGCTACCGATCTCCCGCTGCAAGGCGTCGAGATCCATAGAAGGGGAGCTGTACTTGAGCTCTCGGGCCACCTTCGTCTGCTTGGCCTTGGCTCGTCCACGCCCCATGGCAGGTCCCCCTTACAACAGGGAAGGGGCGGCCGGTCATTGCGCACGACCCGGCGGCCCCTCTCGTCTCATCAATGTCGTGATGGCAACCGTACCCTGCTCACCCCGGAACATGCGACGCGGCACCGCCGTCGTCACAGGCGGACCCGGGCACGGACCGGGGCGGACGCCCCGGGTGTTCACCCGGTGGTCGCCCGCCCGTACGACGACCGGGTGCCTCAGCCCCGGCGGCCGGCACCGCCCGTGCGTTCGCGGGCCGCCCGGCCGGGCGGCGGGGTGTCCGGGTCCGGCTCGTAGGAGTCGGGGTCGACCGCGGCCGGGGACAGCCGGTCCTCGGCGCCCGCGGTCAGCTCGGCGTCGACCGGGACCGACCGCTTGAGCAGCGCCAGCGCCACCGGGCCCAGCTCGTGGTGCTGCACGACGGTCCCCACCCGGCCGACCGCGCGGCCGTCGCGCAGCACGGGGTCGCCGGTGCGGGGCAGCTCCTCGTCGCCCGCGTCGAGGTGCAGCAGCACCGTGCGCCGCGGCGGGCGCCCGAGGTTGGCGACCCGCGCCACGGTCTCCTGCCCGCGGTAGCAGCCCTTGGTGAGGTGCACGGCGGGCCCGATCCAGCCCACCTCGTGCGGGATCGTGCGGTCGTCGGTGTCCAGGTGCAGCCGCGGCGCGCGCGACTCCACCCGCAGCGCCTCGAACGCGATCGTCCCGGCCGCCCGGGCGCCGGCGGCGGTGAGCGCGGCCCACCGGTCGCCGCGCTCGCCGCGCGGCACGACGACGTCGGCCGCGTCCCGGCCCGGCCACGGGGTCCGGCGCACGAAGCCGCCGCCGTCCAGCGGCGCGACGCCGTGCGGGGCGTCGGGGACCGGCAGGCCCGCTGCGGCGAGCACCGCCGGGGTGTCGGGCCCGACCACGGACAGCACCGCCAGCTCGCCGGTGACGTCGCGCGGCTCCACCTTCGACCAGAACACCATCTTCGCGAGGTAGTCCAGCAGGGGGGCTCCCTCGCCGGGCTCGGTGTCGAGCCAGACCGTGCCGGCCGCCGCCGCGACGGCCATGTGGTGCAGCACCCGGCCCTGGGCGTCGAGCACCAGCGCCTCGGTGCCGGTGCTCTCGGGCAGCTCGCTGACGTGCTGGGTGAGCAGCAGGTGCAGCCAGGACAGCCGTTCCTCGCCGGTCACCGCGAGCACGTCGCGGTGGCCCCGGTCGACGACGGCCGCCGCGCGCGCCATCGCGCGCTGCTCGGCGGGCGGGTCGCCGTGGTGGGCCGCGACGGCCGCGTCCGGGTCGGGGGTGTGCTCGTCGGTCTGCTCGGATCCGGGGACGGTCACCGGTCTCCCTCCGCGCCCTCCCGGGGCGCCGTGTCGTTCTGGTCGTCCTGGTCGGTCGGGGGCTGCCCGGCGGCGTCCTCGTCGTGGGCGCAGTCCGCGCAGGTGCCGGACAGCGCCACGTGCGTGGCGTCGAGGTGGAAGCCCAGGTCGGCGAGCGTGCGACTCGCCACATCGGACAGCAGCTCGGTGGGCGCCTCGTCCACCCGCCCGCAGTGGTGGCACACGAGGTGCACGTGGCGGTGCTGGTGCTCGGAGTAGGTCGGCGCGCCGTGCCCCAGATGGGCGTGCCGGACGACGCCGAGCTCCTCGAGCAGGTCCAGCGTCCGGTAGACGGTCGTGATGTTCACCGCCGGCGCCGTGGCCTGCACACGGGTGCACACCTGCTCGGGCGTCGCGTGCCCGAGCTCCCGGATGGCGTCCAGCACGAGCTGGCGTTGGGGGGTCATCCGGAGGCCGCGCCGGTGCAGCGTCCCCTTCAGTGAGCTGTCCACGCCGCCGATGGTATTCGGTACGGCCCGGTAAGCTCGGGCCGCGAGGACGGTGACCGCACATCGTGTCACGGATCCGCCCGTCGCGGGGCCCGCCACGCCGACGGACGGCGCCTGCACGCTGCGTGGTTCGCCGCGACCGCGTCGGCGTGGCTACCCTGACCGGCGAGGTCGGGAACCGGACCATCCGGTGCACCGGCCTCGTCCGTGCCCGCCGGGCACACAGCTGGACGACCTGAGGAGAGGCGATGACGGCAGACGGGGCGGACCGCCCGGGCGGTTCCCCGCGGTTCGACGTCGTTCTCCGCGGCTACGACCGCAGGCAGGTGGACGAGCACATCGTCCAGATGCAGCGGGTGATGGGCCGGATGCGCGCGGACATCGACGCGCTGCGGAGCCGGCCGATGCCGCCGCCGATGCCCGTGCCGCCGCCCGGCGGTTTCGCTGGCCAGGCCGGTGCGCCGCCCGCCGCCCCGCCGCGGCCGGGGCCGCGTCCCGGCCCGCGTCCGGGTCCGCCGGACGCCGAGCGCCCGGGTGCCGTCGACAACTTCTCCGACCGCATGCAGGCCATCCTGCAAAAGGCGGAGGAGGAGGCCGAGGAGATCCGTTCCAAGGCCCGCGCCGACGCCGAGCGCGTCGTCACCGAGGCCCGCAAGCAGGTCGACCGGGCCCGTGCCGACGCCGACCGCGCCCGCGAGCAGGGCGACAAGCTCCGTGCCGAGGTGGGCGAGCTGACCCGCCGCCGCGACGAGCTGCGCGCCGAGACCGGCGCGGGTGCCGGCGGGCCGGAGAAGGGCCGCCACGAGGTCCGTCCCGCCGCCGGTGCGTCCGCCGGGCCGTCCGGCGCCGCCGCGACACCGTCCGCCGACCCGGCGAAGCCCGGCGCGGCGCCCGCGGGTGCCGGTCAGAAGCCCGCGCCGGCCGGTCCGGGGCAGAAGCCCGGCTCCGGCGCGGGGCACAAGCCCGCCGCCGCGTCCGGGCCGTCCGGCCAGAAGCCCGGTGCGGGGCAGCCGAAGCCGTCCGGTCCGGGTGCGCAGCCCGCGGCCGCCCAGAAGCCCGAGGGCCCCGGCGCGACGCCGGCAGGCCCGTCGGACCCGGGCCGCTCGGGGGACCGTCCCGCCGCCTCGCCCGCCGCGGCGTCGGCGGGTGCCGCCGCGTCGCGTCCGGGCCAGGGCGAGCGCCGTCCCGGTGGAGCCGAGGCGCAGCGCCCGGAGGCGCCCCGTCCCGACCGTGCGGGACAGGACCGCCCGGGCCAGAAGGACTCCGGCTCCGCCGCCCGCCCGCAGAACGCGCCCGGCGCACGTCCGCAGCCCGTGTCGGGTGGCAACGGTGCCGGTGTCAACGGTGCGCGCCCGGCCGGGTCGCCGCCCGCGGCGGCCTCCGGCGAGCCGTCGCCGTCGCCGCGACCCGGTCCCCGTCCGCAGCCGGGCCCCACGCCCGCCGCGGCGCGTCAGGACTCCGGGTCCGCACCGCGCCCCGGATCGCGACCGGCCGCCGAGCAGGCCCCCGCCGACGGCCGCACCGACCGTTCCCCGGGACCGCAGCCGGGCCGTCCGGGCCCGCGGCCCGCACCGGCCCCGCGCCCGTCGCCCGCCCCGGGCGGGCCGCAGGGCGGCGCCGAGCGGACGACCGCCGTCCGGCCGGGCGACGAGCCCGAGCCGGCCGAGCTGTTCCGCCCGGCGTCGGACTCGCGGCAGGCCGAGCCGGAGCCCGAGACGTCCGCCGTGCCCCGCCAGGACCCGCGTCCGGCCGCCGGTGGCGACACCGCGTCCGGGGCGGAGCGGACCGTCGCGGTCGGCGCCGTCCGCCGATCCGGTGACACCCCGAAGGATGGTTCGCAGAAGCCGTCCGACGGGGGCAAGGGCGCCACGTCCGGTGGGTCCGGCGCGGCTGCCGAGCCGCCGACGACCGCGAACCCGGCCACCGGCCGTCCGCCGGCCCGCAGCGGCCCGGACGGGACCCGCAACGGCTCCGGCCAGGCCGGGCACGGTCAGAACGGTCGCAACGGCGCGTCGGCGGGCCCGGAGCCCTCGCCGTCGGGCGGGGAGAAGACCAACGGCGGCGGTCGCAACGGCTCCGGCGCGCCCGCCGCGGACCAGGGCCGGACCGGCGCGGCACAGCCGTCGTCGGGGACGCGCAGCAGCTGAGGGTCCCCGCGCGCGGGGCGCGTCGGCAATAGGGTCCGGGCCCATGCAGCTCGGCTCGTTCACGCTCCCGCCCCTGCCCGCCGTGGCGGTGCTGGGTGCGGGCGTGCTCGTGGTCCTCGTGCTGTGGGGCGTGTGGCGCGTGCGCCGCACCCCGGCGCCCGCGCCGTTGCCGCTGGAGCCGCCGCGCTCCGTGGCCGACCCGCAGCCCTCCCACGCGGACTGGACCGGTGAGGCCGCGGGCGGACCCGCGGACCCGCCGCCGCCCGCACGGGCCCGGACGGTCGCCGACGCCGTCGCCGAGCGCGGCGCCGACACCGGACCGCTGCCCCGGGTGCCGGCCGTCGTCGGCGCGTCCGCCGCGTCCGCCGCGGGCCGGCACGCCGCGCCCGAGCCCGACGCACCGGAGCAGCCCGACGCCCTGTCCGCCCCCGCCGACGAGCGCCCCGACGCCGCGACGCTGGCCCGCGCCGCCGCCGCACCGCTCCCGGCCCCGCGCCCGACGCCGCGGCCGCGTCCCCGCGGTGCGGAGCGGCCCGACGCCGGCGCGGAGCGGTCCGCGGCCGACACGGACGACCGGGCACCCGCCGCGGCGGCGCCGTCCACCACCGGAGCGACGGCCACCACCGGGACCGCGGCGGACGCGACCGACACCGACGGGGACCGGCCGGAGCCGGCGTGGCCCCCCGCACCCCCGGCCGACACCCCCGACGCGACCGGCGACGCGACCGGCGACGCCGACCGGCCGTCGCCGGACCGGCCCGTGGCCCGGCTGCGGATCGTCGACGACCTCGCGGCCCCCGCGGATCCGTCCGCCCAGGCCCCGGCGGAGCCCGGCGACACGACGCAGGCCGAGCCGACGCCCGGCCCGCTCCCGCCGTGGTCCGCGGAGCGGGCCGAGCCCGCGGCGGAGGACCAGCCCGCGTCCGCCGGGACCGGCGCGGCCGACCCCGGGCCCGAGGCGCCGTCGCCCGAGCCGGCCACCCCGCCGTCGGGTTCGCCGCCCGCCCGGGTCACCCCCGAGCCCGTCTCCCGGGCCGTGCAGCAGGCCCTCGCCGCGCGTGCCGTGCAGCGGGCGCGGCTGCGCCAGACCGAGCCCGAGGTCGACCCGACCGGCGAGCAGCAGGAGCGGCCGCCGGCCGTCGTGCCGACCGCGGCCGCCCCGGTCACCGGCGGCGACGCGCGGGACCGGCTGCTCGGCGTGCTGCTCGCCGACCCGGCCCGGGCCGTCGACGCCACCGAGCGGCTCGACGACTCCCGCGACCGCATCGCCGAGCTCGGCGAGGTGCTGCGCCGCCGTCGCGACGACCTCGCCGGCGCGGTCCGGCACCTGCACGAGTGCGGGCTGGACCCGGGCCAGATCGGGCGCCTGTCGGGGATGGCGGCCGCCGACGTCCGCACGATCCTCGACGGCGAGGACGCCGGACGCTGACCCGCGCCCGGCGTCAGCGCAGGACGGTGATGCGCACGACCGTCCCCGGCGCCGCCTGCGCCAGCAGCGGCAGGTCCTCCGGCTCGACCACCGCGATCACCGGGTAGCCGCCGGTCGTCGGGTGGTCGGCCAGGAACACCACCGGCGGCCCGTCCGGCGGGGCCTGCACCGCGCCGGTCACCATGCCCTCGCTCGGCAGCTCGCGGCCGCGGTACTCCTCCCGCCGGCCCGGGGGCGGCCCGTCGAGACGCACCCCGATCCGGTTGCCGTCCGCGGACACCGTCCACCGCGGGCCGGTCAGCGCCGCGTGCGGGTCGCTGAACCAGTCGTCGCGCGGCCCGGGACGCACCCGCAGCACGACCTCGGTGCCGGGCACCGACACCGGGACCGGGCCGGACTCGGGCGCCGGGCCCGTCCAGGCCCCGACCGGGAGCTCGTCGCCGTCGGCGACCGGGGCCGGTCCGAGCCCGGACAGCAGGTCCGTGCTGCGGCTGCCCAGTGCGGGCGCGACGTCCAGCCCGCCCGCGACGGCGAGGTACACCCGCAGCCCGCCGACCGGTGTGCCGACCGACAGCTCGGCGCCGTCGGGCAGGTGCAGCGCCGCGTGCGACGCGACCGGCCGCCCGTCCACGTGCACCGGGGCGGGGGCGCCGGTGACCGCGACGACGCGGCCGCCGCGGGCGCGCACCCGCAGCCCGCCGCCGAGGACCTCGAGCCCGGCGGCGCCGTCGTCGTTGCCGACCAGGCGGTTGCCCAGCTCGTGGGCGGGCCCGTCCAGCGCACCGGACGGCGGCACCCCCAGGTGCGCGTGCCCGGGCCGCCCGCGGTCGGTGACCAGCGCCTGCGGGCCCGTCCGCACCACCACCAGCGCGCTCACCGGGGCTCGAACCGCACCCGGTCGCCCGGGGTGAACAGCGCCGGCCGCTCGGCCGACGGGTCGAACAGGACGGTGTCGGTGCGCCCGATCAGCCGCCAGCCGCCGGGGGAGCGGCGCGGGTAGACGCAGCTGTAGACGTCGGCGATGCCGACGGACCCGGCGGGCACCGCCGTGCGGGAGCTCTCCAGGCGCGGCTGGCGCAGCGGCTCCGGCAGCCCGGACAGGTAGCCGAAGCCCGGGGCGAACCCGCAGAAGTCGACGCGGTACTCCGCGCCGGAGTGCAGGGCCACCACCTCGTCGGTGCCGATCCCCGCGGTCTCGGCGACGAGCGCGAGGTCCGCGCCGTCGTAGACCACCGGGATGGTGTGGACGGTGCCGGTGCCCGCCTCGCCGGCGTCGGCGCCGGCGTCGCGGGCGACCTGCGTCGCGCGGTCCGGGGTGGCGCCCGGCGCGACCTCGACCAGCACGGTGCGGGCGGCGGGCACGAGCTCACGGACCTCGGGCAGCGCGGCCGCCCGCAGCGCGGCGACGACGGCGGCCACCGCGGCGGAGCCGTCGACCTCGAGCAGGACGGCGTGCCCGCCGCAGGGACGGGCGTGCAGCGCGACCAACTAGCCGACCACCCGGTGCAGGACGGCCGAGATGTGCGGTTGCATCTCCTGGCCGACCATGGCGCGCTCGTCGACGTAGGCGAGGTCGCCCTGGTTCACCAGGCCGTAGAGCCGCTTGGCCGCGGTGACCTCCTTGGCCGACGGCGTCCGCGCGACGGCGTCGGTCTCGATCTGCCAGGACCGCATGTCGCCCTTCGGCCCGAAGTACAGCTCGACGACCCCGGTGTTGTGCGCGATCAGGACCTCGATCGACCCGTCCTGCTGCGGACGCCAGAACCCGGTCTCGCGGGCGGCCTGGCGGATGATCCCCCCGTCGGGGTCGAGCAGCCAGGAGCGCGCCTCGTAGGAGAGGAACGGGCGCCCGTCGTGGGCCCAGGTGATCTGCTGGCCGAAGTGGAACGGTCCGTCGATCGTCGGGTAGACGACCTCGCCGGTGCCGCGCCAGGTGCCGACCAGCGGCAGCAGCCCGAGGCACGCCTCGTGCAGGTCCGGGCCCTGGCGGAGGTTCGCGGTGTCGTCGTCGACGGGCAGGTCGGGCCACTGCGGCCGGTTGCGCTGCGGCGAGTCCGGCGCGGCGTTCTCCGGCCCGGTGATGGTGGTCTGCAGCTCCTCGCCGCCGGCGGCGGACTCGGGGTCGGTCACGGGGTGCGCTCCTCGGTGTGGTGGTCGTCGGGGTCCCGCTCGGGATCGGGGTCCGGCCCGGGCACGGCGGCGGGCTCGACGACGAACAGGCGACGGAGCAGCCACCCGGCCCAGGCGGCGGTTCCCGCGGACAGGGCGATCAGCAGCCCGGTGGAGAACCAGTGCACGGCGCGCGAGCTTACCCGCCGCGGCACGGCCGGTCGGGGCGTGGGTTCACGGTGCCCGTCCGGCGCCCGGTGCAGCATGCAGGATGCATTCATCACCCGTTCGGGTGTGACACGCATCGCGTCCGGCTTCGTACCGTCGGCCCGGGACGGTCCGACACGCGAGCTCACGACGAGGTGGACGATGGCGCTGGACGACGCGACGACGCAGTTCCTGACGGCGATGGCCGAGGCGGGCGGCACACCCCTCCACGAGATGACGCCGGGCGAGGCCCGCGAGCTCGGGGCGGCGCTGCGCGAGATGTACGGCCCCGGTCCGGAGGTCGCCCACCGCAGCGACGCGACGGTCCCCGTGGCCGACGGCACGATCGGGGTCCGGATCCTCGCCCCCGAGAACCCCCGCAGCGTGATCGTCTACTACCACGGCGGCGGCTGGGTCATCGGCACGATCGACGAGTTCGAGACCCTCGCCCGCCACCTCGTCGCCCGCACCGGCGCGACGGTCGTGCTGGTCGACTACCGGCTCGCCCCCGAGCACCGGTACCCGGTCGCGGTCGAGGACTCCTGGGCCGCGCTCCGCTGGACCGTCGCGCACCTCGCCGGGGCGGGACCGGACCTGCCGCTGGTCGTCGCCGGTGACAGCGCCGGCGGCAACATCGCCGCGATCATGGCGCAGCGGGCGAAGGCGGAGGGCGGCCCGCGGATCGACCTGCAGGTGCTCGTCTACCCGGTGACCGACGCCGACCTCGACAACGCCAGCTACACCGACCCGGCGAACCAGCTCATGCTCAGCCGTGACTCGATGGTCTGGTTCTGGGACCACTACGCACCCGACGTGGCGTCGCGCGCCCGCCCGGACGCCTCGCCGCTGCGCGCCGGGGACCTGTCCGGGCTGCCGCCCGCGGTCGTGCTGACCGCCGAGCACGACGTCCTGCGCGACGAGGGCGAGGCCTACGCCGAGAAGCTGCGGGCCGCCGGGGTGCCGGTGCGGAGCCGCCGCTTCGCCGGCCAGATGCACGGGTTCTTCACCTTCGTCGGTGTCCTGCCCGGCGCCGCCGAGGGACTCGGCTACGTGGCCGACGAGCTCGACCGCCACCTCGCCGACCACACCCAGCCGGCCTGAGGGAGGAGCCGCCATGACCGCCACCGACCACGCGAGCAGCGTCGACGCCGTGATCGTCGGCGCCGGCATCGCCGGCCTCTACCAGCTGCACCGCCTGCGCGGGCTGGGCATGAGCACCCGGGTGTTCGAGACCGGCGACGACGTCGGCGGCACCTGGTACTGGAACCGCTACCCCGGCGCCCGCTGCGACGTCGAGAGCATGTCCTACTCCTACTCGTTCTCCCCGGAGCTCGAGCAGGAGTGGGAGTGGACCGAGCGCTACCCGGCCCAGCCGGAGATCCTGCGCTACGTCTCGCACGTCGCCGACCGGTTCGACCTGCGCCGGGACGTCACCTTCCGGACGCGCGTCGTCTCGGCCGCCTTCGACGAGCCGGCCGGGCGGTGGCGCGTCGTCACCGACACCGGCGAGACGGTCGACGCCCGGTTCCTGATCATGGCCACCGGCTGCCTGTCCCGCGCCAAGGACATCGACATCGACGGCATCGCGACCTTCGGCGGGACCACCCTGCACACCTCGCGCTGGCCGCACGACGGCGTCGACCTCACCGGACAGCGCGTCGCGGTCATCGGGACGGGCTCCTCGGCGGTGCAGTCGATCCCGATCATCGCGGAGCAGGCGGCCGAGCTGACGGTCTTCCAGCGGACGCCGGCGTACTCGCTCGCGGCCCGCAACCGCCCCCTGGAGCCGGACGAGGTCGCCGACATGAAGGCCGGCTACCGCGCCTGGCGGGAGGCCCAGCGGACCTCGGGATTCGGCGTGCCCGTCGAACCGGCGACGCAGTCGGCCCTGGAGGTCGGCGCGGAGGAGCGGACCGCGAGGTACGAGGCGGGCTGGCGCCGCGGCACGCTGGTGTCCATCCTCGGCGGCTACACCGACACCCTCACCGACGCCGCCGCCAACGAGACGGCCGCGGAGTTCGTCCGGCAGAAGATCCGGGACCGGGTGGACGACCCCGGCACCGCCGAACTGCTGTGTCCGCGCAGCTACCCGTTCGGCACCAAGCGGCCGTGCCTGGACACCGGCTACTACGAGACGTTCAACCTGCCGCACGTCTCGCTGGTGGACCTGCGCCGCACACCGCTCGTCGAGCTCACCGCGACCGGCGTCCGCACCTCCGAGCGCACCCACGACGTCGACGTCGTCGTGTTCGCCACCGGCTTCGACGCGATGACCGGGGCGCTCGAGGCCGTCGACATCCGCGGCCGCGACGGGGTGCTGCTGCGCGAGAAGTGGGCGGAGGGGCCGCGGTCCTACCTCGGCCTGGCCGTCGCCGGGTTCCCGAACCTGTTCACCGTCACCGGGCCCTCCAGCCCGTCGGTGCTGTCGAACATGATCGTGTCCATCGAGCAGCACGTCGACTGGATCACCGACTGCCTGGCCTCGCTGCGCGACCGGGGCGTGGGCACCATCGAGGCCTCCACCGCGGCCGAGGACGAGTGGGTCGCGCACGTGGCCGAGGTCGGCGGCGCGACCCTCTACCCGACCGCGGACTCCTGGTACATGGGGTCGAACGTGCCGGGCAAGCCGCGGGTGTTCATGGCCTACATCGGCGGCGTCGGCGCCTACCGCGAGCTCTGCGACGCGGTCGCCGCCGACGGGTACCGCGGCTTCCGGCTGGACGAGGTCCCGGGGTGACCCGTGCGCCCGTGCGGAGGATGATCGGCCGGTGTCGTTCGCCGTCCCGCCCACCCGCCGTGAGGCGATCACCCGCCGGCTGCGGGAGGAGATCGTCTCCGGGGCGCTGGCCCCGGGCACGGTCGTCAAGGACGCCGAGCTCGCCGGACGCCTGGGCGTCAGCATCACGCCGGTCCGCGAGGCGATCGCCCAGCTCGTCGCCGAGGGCCTGGTGGACGTCGCGCCGAACCGCACGCGCCGGGTCGCCGACCTGGACGTGCAGGGCACCGTCGACCTGTTCGACGTGATGGGGCTGCTCGCCTGCGCCGGGGTCGAGTGGGGCATCGACAACGTCACCGACGAGCACCTGTCCCGGCTGCGCACCCGGCTCGCGGAGTTCGAGGACGCGCTCGCCCGCCACGACGTCACCGTCGCCAACGCCGCCGGCGCCGACTTCAGCACGATCCTGGTCCTGGCCAGCGGCAACCGGGAGCTGCAGACCCACGTCGACCAGGTCGTCACCCGGGCCCAGCGCATGATGGCGCTGACCTGGGACAGCGCGATGTGGACGCCGTGGACCGAGGGGTACCGCGCCGTGCTGGAGCTGCTGGAACGGGGCGAGCGGGCCGCGGCCGTCGAGCGCTACCGCGAGATCTTCCGGCAGTGCCGGGCGATGCTCGGCGCCGCGGAGGACGGGGGCTGAGACGACGGCGATCTCCGCCCGGTGCAGCCCCGGCCCGTCGGCGACGAGCTCGGACTGCCCGTTGCCCGAGCGCGACAGCGCCCGGACGGTCCAGGTGCCCGGCGCGGCGAAGAACCGGAAGTCGCCCGAGGCCGAGGACACGACCTCCGCGGTGAACTCCCCGGTCCCGTCGAGCAGGCGGACGAAGGCCCCGGCGACGGGGTCGCCGCCGGCCACGACGCGGCCGGTCAGCACGGTCTCCCTGGAGAGGTCCGTGTTCGGCGGCAGGGTCAGGTTCTGGTCAGGTGCGGCACACATGTCACTTCGCTCCCAGCTCGATCGGCACGCCGATCAGCGAGCCGTACTCGGTCCAGCTGCCGTCGTAGTTCTTCACGTCGGAGTGGCCCAGCAGCTCGTGCAGCACCACCCAGGTGTGGCTCGAGCGCTCGCCGATGCGGCAGTACGCGATGGTGGCGCGGCCCTCGTCGTAGCCGGCCTCCTTGTAGAGGGCGGCCAGCTCGTCGTTCGACTTGAACGTGCCGTCCTCGTTGGCCGCCTTCGACCACGGGATGTTGATCGCGCTCGGCACGTGGCCCGGGCGCTGGCTCTGCTCCTGCGGGAGGTGCGCCGGAGCGAGGATCTTGCCCGAGAACTCGTCGGGCGACCGGACGTCGACCAGGTTCTTGGTGTTGATCGCGTCGACGACCTCGTCGCGGAAGGCGCGGATCGAGGTGTCGGCGTCCTTCGCGGTGTAGGTGGTCGCGGGGCGGTCCTTGACCTCGGTGGTCAGGGTCCGGCCGTCGAGCTCCCACTTCTTGCGGCCGCCGTCGAGCAGCACGACCTTGTCGTGGCCGTAGAGCTTGAACTCCCAGTAGGCGTAGGCGGCGAACCAGTTGTTGTTGCCGCCGTAGAGCACGACCGTGTCGTCGTCGCCGACGCCCTTGCTCGACAGCAGCTGCTCGAACTGCTCCTTGGTGACGACGTCGCGCCGGACCGGGTCCTGCAGCTCGTCGGTCCAGTTGACGCGGACCGCGCCGGGGAGGTGGCCCCCGTCGTAGGCGGTGGTGTCCTCGTCGACCTCGAGGAACACCACCCCGTCGGTCTCCAGGTTCTCTTCCGCCCAGTCGGCGGTGACGAGGACGTCCTCGCGGCTCATGTCGATCTCTCCCGAATCGTGGTGTCGTGGGACGGTCAGGACTGCGCGGCCGGGCCGCGCAGGCGGGCGAGGAGCCCGTACATCTCGCAGCCCAGGCAGAAGCCGAAGGCCGCGTTGAGGAAGGCCGCCGCGAGCGCCGCCGCGGTGGCGACGACGCCGAGCACCGGCAGCCCGGCCAGGTAGCCGGCCGCGGCGACGGCGGTGAACACCAGCCCGACGGTCTGCGAGAAGCGGACCGGGGTGGCGTCCTCCCGCTCGGCGGGTGGCCCGAGCCGCAGCGCGACGAGGTGCCGGAACACCACGCCGTAGGGGGCGAAGCGCATCCCGGCGACGGCGCCGACGGCGAAGACCACGGCCTGCGCGAGCACGAGCAGGCCGCTGCCGGACAGCAGCACCAGCGCCAGCACGACGGTGGTGAGTGCGGCGGAGAAGCGGACCCCGCGCGGGTCGAGCCGGGGCTCGGCGCGCACGGGTCCGCGGTCCGTGACGGACATGGGACTCCAGGGACCGGGGTGGACCGCGCCGTCGGACGACGCGCGGTTCAGAGCACGCGGGTCAGGAGTCCAGACACAGGCAGCCGGCGAGACGGCACAGATCCACCGTGCGACGTCGGGTCAGCGGCCAGTTCACGGAACCGAGCCTAGCCGACGATCGGCGCCGCGCCCAGCCGTCGCGGCGGCCGGTCGGCTCACACGCCGGGCAGGGCGGCCGTCAGCTCCGCGACCCGCGGGACGCCGGACACCCGCAGCACCTCCGCGCCCGCGGCGTCGAAGACGACCGTGGTCGGGGTCCGCAGCACCCCCAGGGCCCGCGCGACGTCGACCCGCTCGGACACGTCGATCTCCACGTGCGCGAGCCCCGGGTCGGCCGCGGTCAGCCCGCCCAGCACCCGTGCGGTCTGCCGGCAGGGCGCGCAGACCGGGGAGGAGAGCTGCAGCAGCAGCGCGCGCCGGCCGTCCGGGGCCACCCCGGCCAGCTCCCAGCCGGGGCCGGCCGGCGCCGGGCCGGTGGCGGCGCGCACGCGTCCGGAGCGGGCGCGCAGGAGCAGGCCCGCCGCCGTCGCCCCGAGCAGGACGACGACCAGGACGACCGCACCGGTGACGCTCACGGGCACCCCTCTCAGCCGGCGGAGCGGGAGCTGCTCGGCCCCTCGCCGACGCTGAGGTCGCGCATCGCCCCGGAGATCTCCAGGACGTTGAACTCCGGGACCGACGCCGTCGTCGCCGTGACGCCGAGCGGCAGCCGGCCGGGGTCCAGCTCGACGGCCAGCGCCCGCAGCAGCGAGGTGCGCACCGCGTCCGGCACCGGCTCCTGGGTGTCGGCGACGCGGACGTCGAGCGGGACGACCCGCAGCTTCCCGCCGGTCACCACCAGCGAGGTGAGCACCCCGACCCGGGCGGGGGCGCCGTCGACCGGCATCTCGGCGACGAAGCGGGCGGCGGTGCGCGGGTCCAGCCCGCGCAGGGTGGGGTCGGCCCCGGCCAGGACGTCGGTGTCGATCGCGTTCGCGTCGACGCTCTCGACGGTCAGCCGGGTCACCCCGGCGGCGGGGCCGCCGTGCTCGACGACCATCCGGCGCACGTCGTTCGGACCGATCCGCACGACGCCCTCGGCGGCCGCCGCCCGGAAGCGGGCCGGGCCCGCCCCGGCGAGGTCGGTGAGGTCGGCGCGCACGCCGTACATCTGCACCCGCAGCTCGGGGGTGCGCAGCGGGCCGATCGGGACGCGCTGCAGGGTCATCTCGACGTGGTCGTAGCGGCCGGTCGCGGCCTGGGCGAGCACCGAGAAGCCGTGGACCCGCACCCGCGGGTCCTCCGGCAGGTCCAGCCGGTCGCGCAGCTGCCGGGAGACGCCCGACTCCACGGCCGCGCCGGTGGCGAGGTCGGCCACGACGAGCACGGCGGCCACGGCCAGTACGACGGCGAGCACACGGCGGACGGGGCCTCTCACGACCGGGCCTCCTCCGGATCGGAACACGTCGGTGACCACGGTAGAGAGGCCCGGGGACGGCCCGGTCGGCGGCCCCGGAGCGCCCCCACGCGACCGAATCGGTCCAGAAGTCCGCGTGAGACCCGTCGCTCTCCGGCTGACCAGCGGATGACGCCCCGGTATCGTCCGCGTATCGCGAGAAGGGGGAGTCCGTGGAACTGCTCCTGCTGACCACCGCTCCGGACGCGTCCGCCGTGCTGCCCGCCCTGTCGCTGCTGCCGCACAACGTGCGGACCGCGGCGCCGGAGGTGGCGGCGCTGCTCGACGCGGGCCCGCACGACGCCGTCCTGGTGGACGCCCGGTCGGACCTGGTCGCCGCCCGCAGCCTGTGCCGGCTGCTCGGCAGCACCGGGACCGACGCGCCGGTGATCGCCGTGCTGAACGAGGGCGGCCTGGTCGCCGTGTCCGGCGAGTGGGTGGTCGACGAGATCCTGCTCCCCGACACCGGCCCGGCCGAGGTCGACGCCCGGCTGCGGCTGCTGCGCTCGCGTCCCGGCGGCGAGGCGGCCGCCGGCGGCGGCGCGCTCGTCCTGGGCGAGCTGGTGATCGACGAGGCCACCTACTCGGCCCGGCTCAAGGGCCGCCTGCTCGAGCTCACCTACAAGGAGTTCGAGCTGCTCAAGTACCTCGCGCAGCACGCAGGCCGGGTGTTCACCCGGGCCCAGCTGCTGCAGGAGGTCTGGGGCTACGACTTCTTCGGCGGCACCCGCACCGTGGACGTCCACGTGCGGCGGCTGCGCGCCAAGCTCGGCGGCGAGCACGAGCAGATGATCGGCACCGTGCGCAACGTCGGCTACAAGTTCGTCCGGCCCTCGCGCGGGGGCATCTCGGCCCCGCCGGACCCGGACGACGGGGATCCCGAACCGGTCCCGGAGCGCCGCCTGCCCGGCGCGCGGCCCGCCACCGGTCCGGGGCGCGGGGCCTGGTCCGCCCGGTGACCTAGGGTCGGCGTCCGTGGACCCGCAGCAGCACGACCGTCTCGACGCCGCCACCGTCTCCGCGGTGCAGGACCTGCTCGCGGCGGCGACCGCCGCGGACGGGACCGCACCGCTGTCCGAGCAGTTCCTGCTGCACCTGCGCCCGGACGCGCCCGCCGAGGGCGTGACCCACGTCGTCGTCCCCGGCCGGGACGGCGGTGTCGCCGGGTACGCCCAGGTCGACGGGGAGTACGCCGAGCTCGTCGTGCACCCGGACGGGCGCCGCCGCGGGGCCGGCACCGCGCTCGTCGCCGCGGTGGAGGGGGCCACCGGCGACCCGCACGTCTGGGCGCACGGCGACCTGCCCGCCGCCCGCGCCCTCGCCGAGCGCCGCGGCTACCGCCGCGACCGCGAGCTGTGGCAGATGCGCCGCACCCCCGCCGCCGGCCCGCTGCCCGCGACGGCCGTGCCCGACGGCGTCACGGTCCGCGCCTTCGAGCCCGGCCGCGACGACGCCGAGTTCCTCCGCGTCAACAACGCCGCCTTCGACTGGCACCCCGAGCAGGGCGGCTGGACGGGCGCCGAGCTCGCCGCCCGCGAGGCCGAGGACTGGTTCGACCCGGCCGGTTTCCTGCTCGCCGTCCGCACCGGCGACGAGGGCACCGTGCTCGGCTACCACTGGACCAAGGTCCACCCGGCCGCCGACGAGTCCGCGATGGGCGAGGTCTACGTCCTCGGCGTCGACCCGGCCGCGCACGGCGGGGGGCTCGGACGGGCGCTGACCCTCGCCGGGCTGCACCACCTGCACGGTCGCGGGCTCGACACCGTGCTGCTCTACGTCGAGGCGGACAACGCCCCGGCGGTGCGGGTCTACGAGCGCCTCGGGTTCACCGTCCACGCCGCGGACGTCAACTACGCGCGGTGAGACCCCGTCGCGCACCGCTCTCCTCCCGGCGGCACCCAACGATCGTGTGACGCAGGTCCACCCGTACGGCGTCCCTGTTCATCCCACGTTCATCTTCCGTGGGGGTGGCGTCCAAGCGCGGCTCCTAGCGTCTGCGGCCGGGTGGTCACCCTGACCGCCGTCCCGCACACCGGCTCCCGCCGACACGGAGGAAACTGCAGTGAAGACCAAGCGGCGCGCGCCCCGGGCGCGCCTGGCTGCCGTCGGTATCGCCACCACCTGCGCGTTGTTCGTCGCCGGTTGCGGTGCCGCGAACGAGGGTGGCGGCGGTGCCGCCCAGGGCTCCGGCGTCACGGGGTCGATCAGCGGTGCGGGCGCGAGCTCGCAGCAGGCGGCCATGCAGGCGTGGAACGCCGGGTTCGTCGAGGCCAACCCGGGTGCCACCGTCAACTACCAGCCGGTCGGTTCCGGCGGCGGCCGTACGCAGTTCGTCCAGGGTGCCGTCCAGTTCGCCGGCTCGGACGCCTACCTCAAGGACGACCAGCTGGACCAGGCGCGCCAGCGCTGCGGCGGCTCGGTCGTCGAGGTCCCGGCCTACGTCTCGCCGATCGCGATCGTGTACAAGCTCGACGGCGTCGCGGACCTGACCCTGTCCCCGGCCACGGTCGCGGGCATCTTCAAGGGCGAGATCACGACCTGGAACGACCCGAAGATCGCCGCCGACAACCCGGGCGCGCAGCTGCCGGCCACCGCGATCACCGCGGTGCACCGTTCCGACGAGTCGGGTACCACCGAGAACTTCACCGACTTCCTCAACAAGGCCGCGCCGCAGGTGTGGACCGAGAAGGCCGACGGCGAGTGGCCGATCCAGGGCGGCGAGGCCGCCCAGGGCACCTCGGGTGTGGTCGGGGCGGTCGGGGCCGGCAACGGCACCATCGGCTACGCCGACGCCTCGCAGGCCGGTGAGCTGGGCAAGGCCAAGCTGAAGCTGGGCGACCAGGCCGTCGAGCCGACCGCCGACGCCGCGGCGAAGATCCTCGAGGAGTCGAAGCGCGTCGAGGGCCAGGGCGACACCTCGTTCGCCTACGAGCTCAACCGGACCGCCACCGGCGGCGCCTACCCGGTCGTGCTGGTGTCCTACCTGATCGCCTGCCCGCAGTACCCGGACGCCGCCCAGGCCGACACGGTCAAGGCGTTCCTGAACTACGTGGTCAGCGAGCAGGGGCAGCAGACCGCCGCGCAGAACGCCGGCTCCGCGCCGCTGTCGGCGACCCTGCGCGACCAGATCACCCCGGTCATCGACCAGATCAAGGCCGCGGGCTGATCCTGAGTCGGATGTCATCTAGCCAGGGGTCCCGGTCGGTGTTCATCATGGAGCCCGACCGGGACTCCCGGCGTCCTCCCCTGCCCAGCGCCCGTCCGCACCCTCAGGGATCACTGTGACCACCACGGAACCGAAGCCCGGGACCCGGGCGCCCAGACCCGTCAGCCAGCTCGGCGACCGCCTGTTCGCGGGTTCGGCGAAGGGGGCCGGGATCCTGATCCTGGTCATCCTCGCCGGTGTCGCCGCCTTCCTGCTCATCGAGGCGTTCCCCGCGTTGACGGCGTCGGAGGAGGAGCTGCCGAACGGGCTGCTCGCCTACGTCGCCCCGCTGGCCTTCGGCACGTTCCTCGGCGCGGTCATCGCGCTGGTCGTGGCGACCCCGCTGGCCGTCGCGGTGGCCCTGTTCATCAGCCACTACGCGCCGCGCCGGCTCGCCCAGGGCCTCAGCTACGTCGTCGACCTGCTCGCCGCCGTGCCCTCGATCGTCTTCGGTCTCTGGGGCTTCTACACCCTGGCCCCGCTGTCGGTGGGTCTGTCGACCTGGCTCAACACCTACCTGGGCTGGATCCCGCTGTTCGCCGGGCCGCCGTCGACGACCGGCCGGACGATGCTGGTGGTCGGCCTGGTGCTCGCGGTGATGATCCTCCCGATCATCACCGCGGTGTCCCGCGAGGTGTTCCTGCAGGCGCCGAAGCTGCACGAGGAGGCCGCCCTCGCCCTCGGCGCGACCCGCTGGGAGATGATCCGGCTCGCGGTGCTGCCCTTCGGCCGCTCGGGCGTCATCTCCGGCGCGATGCTGGGCCTGGGCCGCGCGCTCGGCGAGACGATGGCCGTCGCCATCATCCTGTCGGCGAGCGGCGCGGTCACGTTCAACCTGATCAGCAACGAGAACCCGTCGACGATCGCGGCCAACATCGCGCTGCAGTTCCCCGAGGCCACCGGCATCGGCGTCAGCGTCCTCATCGCGTCGGGCCTCGTGCTGTTCGTCATGACCCTGCTGGTCAACATGCTCGCCCGCTACATCGTCGAGCGCCGCCGCGACTTCTCCGGAGCGAACTGAGATGTCCACCGGAACCGAACGCAACCGAACGGACACCGAGGCCCCCGTGACCGGAACCGGACTCGAGGTCCCCGCCGTTACGCCGACCGTGCTGCACCGGCAGGCGTCGCTGCCGTCCTGGGCGCCGTGGGGCGTCCTCGTCGCCGCCGTCGCGGTGGGCGCCGGGCTCACGGCGCTGGCCGGCGGGTTCAGCGTGGGGCTCTGGGTGTTCCTCTCGGTCGTGCTGTACGCGGTCGTCACCTACGCCGCGTCCCGCGTCGTCGAGGGCCGCCGCCGCGCCACCGACCGGCTGGTCACGGTGCTGGTCACCAGCGCCTTCCTGGTCGCGATGCTGCCCCTGCTCTCGGTGCTCTACACCGTGGTCTCGCAGGGCTGGGCCCGCCTGGACGCGACGTTCTTCACGAACTCGATGCGCGGTGTCGTCGGGGTCGGGGGCGGCGCGCTGCACGCCATCCAGGGCACCCTGGTCATCACGGCGCTGGCCGCGGTCATGTCGATCCCGATCGGTCTGCTCACCGCCATCTACCTGGTGGAGTACGCCAACAACTCGCGGCTGGCCCGCGCGATCACCTTCTTCGTCGACGTCATGACAGGCATCCCGTCGATCGTCGCCGGTCTGTTCGCCTACGCGCTGTTCGCTCTGCTGCTCGGTCCGGGCGTCCGGTTCGGGTTCGTCGGTGCCGTCGCGCTGATGGTGCTGATGGTGCCGATCGTGGTGCGGTCCACCGAGGAGATGCTCAAGATCGTCCCGAATGAGCTCCGGGAGGCCTCCTACGCGCTGGGCGTCCCGAAGTGGCGGACGATCCTGAAGATCGTGATCCCGACGACGGCCGGCGGCATCGCGACCGGTATCACCCTCGCGATCGCCCGCGTCATCGGCGAGACGGCGCCGCTGCTCATCACCACGGGGTACGCCCTGGGCGTCAACCTCAACCCGTTCTCCGGGCCGATGACGACGCTTCCGGTGTTCTCGTACTACTCGTACGCGGTGCCGGGCATCCCGCGCGAGGCGTTCATCGACCGCGCCTGGACCGCCGCGCTCATGCTCATGGTGATCGTCATGGTGCTGAACGTCGTCGCCCGCCTCATCTCCCGCATTTTCGCCCCGAAGACCCGATAAGGAATCCGCGACATGGGCAAGAGTGTCGAAGCCAAGGACCTGAACATCTACTACGGGTCGTTCCTCGCCGTCGAGGGCGTCAACATGAGCATCAAGCCGAAGACGGTCACCGCGCTGATCGGGCCGTCGGGCTGCGGCAAGTCGACCTTCCTGCGGTCGATCAACCGGATGCACGAGAACATCCCCGGCGCCCGCGTCGAGGGGAAGCTCGAGCTCGACGGCCAGGACCTCTACGGGGCGAACGTCGACCCGGTCGGTGTCCGCCGGCAGATCGGCATGGTCTTCCAGCGCCCGAACCCGTTCCCGACGATGTCGATCTACGACAACGTCATCGCGGGGATGAAGCTCAACAACAAGAAGGCCTCGAAGGCGGAGTTCGACGACACCGTCGAGCGCTCCCTGCGGGGCGCGAACCTCTGGAACGAGGTCAAGGACCGGCTCGACAAGCCGGGCTCGGGCCTGTCCGGTGGCCAGCAGCAGCGCCTGTGCATCGCCCGCGCGATCGCGGTGCGCCCGGACGTGCTGCTCATGGACGAGCCCTGCTCGGCGCTGGACCCGATCTCCACCCTGGCGATCGAGGACCTGATCAACGAGCTGAAGAACGACTACACGATCGTCATCGTGACCCACAACATGCAGCAGGCCGCGCGGGTCAGCGACTTCACCGGCTTCTTCAACATCGAGGGCACCGGCAAGCCCGGCAAGCTGGTCGAGATCGACGAGACCAAGACGATCTTCTCCCAGCCGAAGCAGAAGGCGACCGAGGACTACGTCTCCGGCCGGTTCGGCTGAGCCGTCCGCACGCACGCCACGGCCCCGGTACCCGCGCGGTACCGGGGCCGTGGTGCGTCCTAGAGGGCGACCTGGTCGGGGGTGCCGCCGGTGACCGCGTAGACGACGTGGTCGGCCAGGTGCACGCAGTGGTCGGCGTAGCGCTCGTGGAAACGGGCCAGCAGCGCGACGTCCACCGCCGCCGGCACCCCGGCCGTCCAGGACGCGCCGAACATCAGCTCGAAGACCTCGCGGTGCAGGGCGTCGACCGCGTCGTCGTCGGCCCGCAGCTCGCAGGCCAGTACGACGTTGCGGGTGCGCAGCACCTCGACCGCCTTGTCGCCCATGGCCGCGACCCGGGCGCCGTACTCGGTGAACAGGGGGCGGGCCTGCTCCGCGAGCCCGCGGCGCTCGTCGCGGGCGACGGTCTCGGCGACGTGGCGGGCCAGGTCACCCATGCGCTCCAGCTGCTGGGCGCAGCGCAGCGCGGTGACGACCGAGCGCAGCGGCGACACCATCGGCTGGTGGATGTTCATGGTCTCGACGGCGAGCAGCTCGACCGCGGCGCGGTGGCCGTCGATGATCGGGTCGCGCGCGACGACCTGCTCGGCGAGCCGCCTGCGGTCGTGCAGCAGGGCCTGTGAGGCGTCGTGGAAGGCGCCGGAGACCAGCGGGCCCATCTCGTCGAGCATGGCCTGGAGCTGCGTCAGGTTGTCGTCGAGCGTCTCCCTGCGCATGTGACGACCTTAGTTCGGCGGGCGTGGACGTCTCGGCCCGGGACCGGTGAACGGTCGGTGAACGCGCGGTCAGGCGGCGCGGGCGCGGACGCCCAGGCGCAGGCCGACCTGGAAGCGTTCGGTGGAGCCGAGCACGGTCGACCGGACGCCGGTGACCTCGAACCACTCGAGAGCCTGTCCGGCGCGGCCCATGCCGTCCCGGATGGCCGCCTCGACGCTCTCGTCGGAGGTCCCGACGACCTCGGTGACGACGCAGTCCGCGTGTTCCATGACGCAGAGGTGCCCCCGCCGTCCGATCGCCAAACTCGAACGGCCGACCGTTCGCCGAGCGGGGGATCCCGACCGGCCCGGACGGAGCAGCCGCGGTCTCAGACGGCGAGCGGTCCGGGCATCTGTCCGGTGACGACGTACACGATCCGGCGAGCGACGGCGACGGCGTGGTCGGCGTAGCGCTCGTAGAACCGGGCGAGCAGCGCGGCGTCCACCGCCGCGGAGACGCCGTGGTGCCAGTTACGGTCCATGAGCACGGTGAACATGTGCTGGTGGATGTCGTCGACGGCGTCGTCGTCGGCCTCGAGCTCACCGGCGGCCTGCAGGTCGCGCGTGCGGATGACCCGGCCGGCCTTCTCCGCCAGCTGCACGCCGACCCGGCCCATCTCGGCGAAGTAGGACTTCACCTCGTCCGGCAGCACCGACTGGGGGTGCCGGCGGCGCGCGGCCTGCGCCACGTGCAGCGCGAGGTCGCCCATGCGCTCGATGTCGCCCGCACCGTGGATGGCGGCGACGACGACCCGCAGGTCGGTCGCGACCGGTGCCTGCAGGGCGAGCAGCCCGAACGCGCGGTGCTCGGCGGCGGCGCGGACGTCGTCGATCTTGATGTCCTCGGAGATGACCTGCTCGGCGAGCTGCAGGTCGGCCTCGAGCAGGGCCCGCGTCGCGCGCTCCATGGCGCGCGCGACGTCGTCGCACATGTCCGCCAGGCCGGAGGCCAGCTCGTCCAGCTGCTCCTGATAGGTGTCGCGCATGGTCCCGAGCCTAGGCCCCCGGCGACGGTCGTTGCGCCGAAGCGGGTGAACCCGGCGTGAACGGTGGGCGACATGGCCCGTTCGGGGGTACCGGCGACCGGCCGCGTGGCTCAGGAACAGTCGGTGCCGTCGGTCGCCACGGCCTGGACGGGCCCGGCGTCCCCGGCCCCGACGACGAGCGCCAGCGTGCCCGTCCCGGTGGGGTCCGGGGCGGGCCGGACACCGGGCAGGGCGTCGACGAGCGTGCCCGCGGCGTCCGTGCGGTCGGGGGAGTAGCGGACCTGGGCGCCGGTGGCGACCGGGCCGGGCGTGACCGTGCCGATCTCGTAGCCGCGTTCGCGCAGGTCCGCGGCGAAGCGGTCCACCGCGCCGGGCCGTCCGGTCGCGTCGACGAGGTCGACGACCGTCCCCGGCGCGGGCGTCGCGGCCGAGCGGGCGGCCGGCGCGGTCGCCGACGCCGGGAGCGGCTCGTGCTCGCGCAGGGCGCCGAACAGCTCGCGGGCCTCGGAGCGCCGCAGCTCCAGGTGCCCACGGGTGTTCGGCGCGTCCGCGACGGGCACCGGCAGGAACACCGGGGTGCTGCCGTCGCCCGCGGTGCCGGCGCGGCCGAGCCCGCGGGCCAGGGTGAGGATCTCGCCGGCGTCGACGCCGTCCGCGGCCAGTGCCGCGGACACGCCGTCGGCGGCGCGTCCGGGGGCGCCCGGGGTCAGCAGGCCGCCGGTCGACAGGGCGTCGCCGAGCGCGGCGGCGAGCACGCGCTGCTGGCGCTGGATGCGGTTCGCGGGGGAGCTGTCCGCGGTGCCGGACGCGGAGGCGAACCGGACGGCGGTCGGCCCGTCGAGCGCGACCGCCCCGGCGCCCTCGACGACCGGGCCGAGCACCGGGTCGACGACCGGGCGCTCCGTGCACACCTCGATCCCGCCGACCGCGCCGACCAGCTCGGGGGCGCGGGCCAGGTCGAGCGCGACGAACCCGGTCACCGGGATGCCGGTCAGCTGCTGGGCGACGCCGACGCTGCAGGCGGGCCCGCCGACGTCGTAGGCGGTCGCGAAGGCGATGCGGGACTCGGCCGGGACGGTCGGGCCATACCCGCCGGTGGCCGCGTCCCAGCTGCGGCACGGCGGGCGGGAGACCTCGAGGGTCGCCGGGATCGACAGGGTCACCGCCGGTCCGCCGCCCGCCGGCTGGTGCACGAGGACGGCGGTGTCGGTGCGCGCCGACTCCGCCGCGCCGGTGCGGTCGGCCTGCAGTCCCAGGACCAGCACGTTGCGGTCGCCGGCCTGGGAGTCGGCGTCGAGGATCGCGTCCGCGTCGGGGGACAGGGCGGCCACGTCGCGGACGCCGTCGTAGACCTGGCTGCGCCCGGCGAACCCGAACGCGCTGGTGAGCAGGACGAGCACGGCCGCCGCGGCGGCTCCGAGGCGCAGCGCGCGCCGCCGACGCC
>NZ_JBBJUP010000027.1:0-45263 GCF_037727765.1 Pseudonocardia spirodelae
GTCGTCGGCCGCCTCGAAGGGGTTCTCGACCAGCGCGTTGGAGTGGCTCGCGGAGTTGTGCGGCAGGGCGCGCTCGGCCTCGAGCTCGGTGAAGAAGTCCTTCATCGTTTCCTCCTGTGGTGCGGTGTGGTGTCCGGTTCGGACTCCTCCATCCGGCCATAAATGACACTGATTTTCAACAGTGAGGAACGCCTCGTTCATCAATATTGGTGACGACAGTCGTTTTCGTCTATGGTTCGCGCACCCCCACCGGAAGGACGACGTGAGCGAGACCGCCCCGCCCGTGCCCGCCCGCGAACGCACCGACCTGCGCCGCTACCTCGCCGCCCGCGTGGTGTCGGTGGCCGGCGCGCTGGTCGCCGCGGTGGCCCTGCCGGTGCTCGTCTACCGGCTCACCGGCTCGGCGGCGTGGACCGCGGCCGTCGCGACCGCCGAGGCACTGCCGTACCTGCTGTTCGGGCTGGTCGCGGGCGCGCTGGCCGACCGCGTCGACCGGCGACGCCTGATGGTCGGGGTCGACCTGGCGTCCGGGCTGGTGCTGGCCGGGATCCCGCTGGCCTGGTGGGCGGGCGTGCTGACACCGGTGCAGGTCCTGGGCACCGCGGTGGCGGTGCAGACCGGGTTCGTGTTCTTCGACGCCGCCAACTTCGGCGCGCTGCCGACGCTGGTCGGGGCGGACCGGATCACCGCCGCGTTCTCCACGCTCTACGGCGCGACGACCGTCGTCGAGCTGCTCGTGCCGCCGCTGGCCGGGCTCGCCGTGGCCGTCGTCGCGCCGGCCCCGCTGCTGTCGGTCACCGCGCTCACCGCGCTGGCCTCAGCGCTGCTGATCCGCTCGGTCGCCGGACGGCTGTCCCCCGGACCCGGCACCCGCGCGCCGACCCGGATGCTCGCCGACGTGCGCGAGGGCCTGTCGCTGTTGTGGGGGCACCGGGTCGTGCGGACGCTGACGCTGGTCGGCACCACCCAGGCCGTCGCGGGCGGGGCGTGGCTGGCGATGACGGTCCCGTGGGCCGACCGGGTCCTCGGCATCGCACCCGCCGGGGACGCCCGGCTCGGTCTGCTGTTCGCCTGCTGGGGCGTGGGCGGGCTCGGGGCCGCGCGGCTGGTCCCCGCGCTGTCCGGCCGTTGGGGCGGGGCGCGCCTCGCCCTCGCCGCGCTGCCGGTGTCGCTGGCCTGCGCGCTCGCGGTCGTCGCCGCGACCCACTGGGTGCCCGCGCTGCTGGCCGCGACGGCGTTCGGCGCCGCCTACTCGACCGTCGTGCTCAACGCCGTCACCTACCGGCTCGAGGTGACCCCCGAGCACGCCCGCGCCCGGGTCTCGACGACCGCGCGGATGCTGTCCTGGGGTGCGGGCACCCCCGTCGGCGCGGCGCTGGCCGGGGCGGTCGCGAGCACCCCGGCCGGGCCCCGCGGCGGGCTCGCCGCCGGGGCCGCGGTGCTGGCGGTCGGCGTCGCGCTGGCCTGGGTGACCCCGCCGCTGCGCCGGGCCGCACGGGCCGCCGCGCACTGACCGCCCCGGCCACCTCCCGCAGCGTCCGCACGGTGATCCCGCGTCCGCACGGTGATCCCACGTCCGCCCGGTGATCCCACGTCCGCCCGGTGATCCCACGTCCGCCCGGTGATCCCACGTCCGCGCGGTGATTCCCGCTCGCGCGGTGATTCCCGCTCGCGCGGTGATTCCGCGTTCGCGCGGTGATCCCGCGTCCGCGCGTGCTGCAGCGCGCGCGAACGGAGACGACGCGCGCGAACCGGCCGGGCGGCACCGTCCGCGCGCTCCCGGACGGACCCCGGGTCCACGGCGAGGCGGTCGGCGGAGCGGCCCAGCCGGCAGCGCGGCCGACCGGAGCACCACAGCCGGCGGCGCGGCACGGCCGACAGGGCACCCCGGCCGGCAGCGCGGCGCGACCGACGGAGCGGCGCGCGTCAGCCGGCGTCGAGGTAGCTGCAGGTCAGCCGCCCCTCGTGGGACGACACCACCCCCCGCACCCCGAACACCTCGGTCAGCAGCGCCGCGTCGACGACGTCGCCGGGAGCACCGTCGGCGTGCACCCGCCCCTCGCGCAGCGCGACGACGCGGTCCGCGCACCGCGCGGCCTGCGCCAGGTCGTGCAGCACCGCGACGACGGTCAGCCCCCGCTCGGCCTGCAGCTCCCGCACGAGGTCGAGCACCTCGAGCTGGTGGCGCACGTCGAGGTAGGTCGTCGGCTCGTCGAGCAGCAGCACGGGCGCGTCCTGCGCGAGGGCCAGGGCCAGGCGCACCCGCTGGCGCTCACCGCCCGAGAGCAGCTCCACGGGCACGTCGGCCCAGGCCCGGGTACCGGTGGCGGCGAGCGCCGCGTCGACGACGGCGTCGCTCCCGCCGCCGAGCATCCCCAGCGGCCCGCGCACGGCGTAGCGGCCCTGCGCCACCAGCGCCCGCACCGTCACCCCGCCCAGCGGCGGCAGCGACTGGGGCAGCACCGCCACCCGCTTCGCGACCTCGCGGCGCGCGGTCCCGGCCAGCGGCCGGTCGGCGAGGTGCACGGCACCGGCGTCGGGCCGGTGCAGCCCGGCGAGCACGCGCAGCAGGGTGGTCTTGCCGCAGCCGTTGCGCCCGACCAGCGACAGCCACTCCCCCTCCCGCACCGCCAGGTCGACGCCGTCGAGGACGGTCCGCCCGTCGAAGCGCACCGTCACCCCCTCGGCCGCGAGCACCGTCGTCACAGCACACCTCCCACCGTCGTGCGGGACCGTCGGCGGACGAGCCCGATGAGCACCACCGCACCGGCGACGGCGGTCACCGCACCGGCGGGGACCCCGAGCGGCCGGTCACCGACCGGAGCGAGCGCCGTGACCGCCTGCGCGACGGCGTCGGCGGCCGTCACCGTCGCGGCGCCGGCGAGCGCGGCGGCCGGGACGAGCAGCCGGGGGTCGGCCGCGGCGCGCGGTCCCAGCACGGAGCGGGCCAGGTGCGGCGCGAGCAGCCCGACGAACGCGAGCAGCCCGACCGAGGCGACCGCGCCACCGGTGGCGAGCACCGCGAGCAGCACCGCCGCCGAGCGCCAGCCGGACACGGCCAGGCCGACGCCGCGGGCGTGGTCGTCGTCGACGGCGAGCACCGCCAGCACCGGGCCGATCAGCACCCCGAGCACGACGACGGCCGCCGCGACCGGCCACAGCGCCGCCCAGTGCTCCCAGCCGCGTCCGTTGAGCGAGCCCACCAGCCAGCGGACCATCGCCCCGGCGAGCTGGGGGCGCGCGGTGAGCAGCAGCAGCGTCGTCCCCGACAGCACCGCCGAGACCAGGACACCGACGACGGCCAGCCGCAGCGGGTCCGCCGTCCCCGGTCCCGCGGCACGCCCGGCGAGCAGCCACAGCACCCCGCCGCCGAGCGTCCCGCCCAGCAGCGCGACCGCGAGCACCCCCGACGGGGTGCCGACCGGGCCGCCCAGCAGGGTCCCCAGCACGGCGCCCAGCACCGCCCCGGACCCGACGCCCGTCACCTCGGGCGAGGCGAGCGGGTTGCGCAGCACGGCCTGCAGCACCGTCCCGGCGACGCCGAGGCAGACCCCGGCGGCCGCGCCGACCAGGACCCGCGGGACCCGCAGGCCGCGGACCAGGTCCACCGACAGCGGGTCGGCCGCCCCGGCGAGCGCCGCCAGCGCGGTGCCGGGACCGACGGAGGTGCCCGCGAGCAGCCCGGCGGTCGCGGCGGCCAGCGCCCCGGCCACGAGCAGGGCGTAGCGGGCGGCCGTGCCGGGGCCGCGGCGGGACCGTCCGGACCCCACCGGCGCGGCGACGGCGGCCGGGAGGGCGGCGGGGCGCGCGCTCACCGGGCCACCGCCGCCGCGGGACCGCCCGCGGGCGACGCGTCCCGGCGGCGCAGGACCAGCACCGCCGTCCCCAGCACGATCGCGACCACCGCGGTCAGCCCGCCGACGGGCAGCTCCACCGGGTACAGCACGGTGCGGGCCAGCAGGTCCGCGACGACGACGATCACCGCCCCCGCCCCCGCACACCCCGCGGCGCGGGGCAGCGGGCCCGCGGCGGGCACGATCGCCCGCACGAGCTGCGGGGCGAGGAACCCGACCCAGGCGACCGGCCCGGCCGGTCCGACGACGGCCGCGACCAGCAGGCACGCGACGGCGAGCACCGTGGCCCGTGCCGTGCCGGTCCGCAGCCCCAGCGACGACGCGGCGTCGTCGCCGAGGCGCAGCACGCCCAGCAGCGGCAGCACCGCGACGGCGGCCGCGACCGCGACGACCAGTGCGGGCAGTACCGGGGCGACCGTGGCCCAGGTGGTGCCGGTCAGCGACCCGAGCAGGTAGCGCACCAGCACGCCCTGCTCGGTAGAGCCGGTCATCGCCACCGACGCGAGCAGCAGCGCCTGCAGCGCCGCGCTGACCCCGGCCCCGATGAGCAGCACCGCGGCCGGCCCGACCGCGCCCCGCACGGCGAGCAGCGTCAGCGCCCCGCCCACGGCGGCGCCGAGCACCGCGGGCAGCAGCGGCGCGAACGGCACCGCCGCACCGGAGACGATCGTGACCGCCACCGCGGCCGCCGCGCCGGAGGACACCCCGAGCATCTCCGGGACCGCGAGGGGGTTGCGCAGCGCGTCCTGCAGGAGCAGCCCCGCCAGGCCCAGCGCGACGCCCGCGAGCGCACCGAGCACCAGCCGCGGCACCCGCAGCTCGGTGACGACGACGTGCTCGATCCCCCCGCCCGCGACGAGCACCCCCGGCAGCCGGTGCGGCGCCACGGCCGGGGTGCCGGTGCCGAGCACCAGCACCGCCAGCGCGGCCGCACCGGCCAGGGCGCCGAGCAGGACCAGGGTCGTCCTCACCGCCCGGGGACCACGGCCAGGGACTGCTCGACCATCGCACCGAGGCTGCGGGTGCCGCGGCCGCTGCCCCACAGGCGCGGGTCCATCTCGTGCACGTTCCCCTGAGCCACCGCCGGCACCTGCGCCCACACCGGGTTGGCCGCGAGCTGGTCGGTGAGCGTGCGGTCGGCGGAGGAGAACAGCAGCGAGAACGCGAAGACCACGTCCGGGGCCTGCGCGAGGATCTCCTCGACGCTGTAGGTGCTGGCCGTCTCGACGTCCGCGCCGCGCGGGACGAACGGGTAGTCGTAGAGGGTCGCGAGCAGGTTCCCGTTGACGGTGTCGGTGGTGTCGACACCGATGGTGTCGGCGCTGCCGTACATCAGCAGCACCCGGCGGTCGGCCTGCCCGGTCTCCCGGGCCCGCTCGACGCCGTCGGCCAGGGTGGTGCGGAAGCGTCGCTCCCCGGCGGTGGCCTGTTCGGTGCGCCCGGTGAGCGCACCGAGCCCGCGCAGGTAGCCGACCGAGTCCTCCCAGGTGGCGGGCTGCACCAGCCACAGCGGGGCGAACCGCTCGATCGCGGCGCGCAGCGGCTCGTGGACACCGCCGAGGCCGATCACGAGGTCGGGGCGCAGCGCGGCGATGGACTCGACGTCCTCGCTGCCGAAGCTGCCCGCCACCGTCGGGACGGCGGCGGCCCGGTCGCCGAGCAGGGCGGGGTTCTTCAGCAGCGCCGGCGTGGAGGTGCCCGCCGGGGTCAGCCCGAGCTCGACGACCATGTCGTCGCACAGCCCGGTGAGGCAGACGATCCGCTGCGGCGGCGCGTCGACGGTGACGGCGACGCCCTTCGGGTCGGTGACCGACAGGGCGGGGATGAGCGGGGCGACGTCACGGGAGACGGCGGGCCGCTGGTCCGCGGCCTGCGGGGCGGGGTCGGCGCCCGGGCCGCAGGCGGCGAGCAGCAGCGCGGCCAGCGCCGCGGGGAGCAGCGCGGCGGCCCGCGTGGTCCGGCGGGTCACCGGACACCGGCCAGGTCGCGTCCGGCGCGCAGGTCGCGCAGCGCGGCGGCGTCGCGCAGCAGCGACGCGGCGGTGTCGCCGGGGACGAACTCCAGCAGCACCTCCACCGGGGTGCCGGCCGCGGTGGCCTGGGCGGCCAGCTCGGCCAGGACCGGCGACCACAGGTCGGCGCGGTCGGCGAGCGGGAGCCGCTCGGTGAAGCCGTCGGCCCCCCAGGAGAACGCGTGCACGGTCGCCGGGCGCAGCGCCCGGACCTCGGCCAGGCAGTCGTCGGTGACGGGCAGCTCGCGCGGCTGCCAGTGGGTGAGGAGCGCCGGGTGGCCGACCTCGTCGCGCAGGGCGAGCGCGGTGTCCAGGCCGTCGGTCAGGGACTCGACGTGGTGCTCGACGAGCAGCGCCATCCCTCGTGCGGCGACGGCGTCGGCGCAGCGGCGCAGGGCGTCGACGGTGCCGGCGCGCTGCGCCGGGGAGACCTGCGCCGAGGCGCGGGTGCCGCCCCAGACGCGCACCCGCGGCGCCCCGAGCTCGGCCGCGGTGGCGACGACGTCGGCGAACGCGGCGGGGTCGTCGGCCCCGGCCTTGTGGTAGCTCCCGTAGGTGCCGACGCGCAGCCCGGCCGCGGCGCAGGCGTCGCGGACGGCCGTGGCGGCGGCCCGGTCGCCGGGCCGCACGTGCCGGTCGGCGGCCCACTCGACGACCTCCGAGCCGGCCTCGACGGCCAGCCGGACGACGTCCGGTGCGGATCTCTCACGGAAGGTGACGGACGCCAGCCCCAACAGCAACATGAGGCGTAACAGTAGTCATTATCGTTTAGGCGATCCAGCGACGTCCGTCACCCCGTGTCCGTTTCGCCCTCACAGCAGGTCGAGGCCGGCCGCCACCACCGTGTCCGCGTCGAGGCCGTGGTGGGCGTAGACCGAGGCGAGGTCCCCGGACTGCCCGAAGCGGGTCACGCCCAGGTGCGTGGCCGGGACCCGGTTGACCCCGGCCAGGAACGCCAGCGTGTGCGGGTGGCCGTCGAGCAGGGTCACCAGCGGCGCCGCACGGCGGGCCGGGAACGCCGACCCGAGGATCCACGGCTCGGCCTGCGGGCGGGCCGGACGCCCGGCGCGGGCCTGCAGCGCGTCGAACAGCAGCCCGGGGCTGGTGACCACGACGACGTCGACGTCGTGCCCCAGCTCGGCCAGCCGGTCCGCGGCGGTGAGCGCCTCGGTCGTCGGCGCCCCCGCGACGGCGATCGTCAGCGCCGGGTCGCCCGCGGCACGGCGCAGCGGGTAGGCCCCGGCGACGACCTGGCGGCGGCGGCGCTCGCGGGCCGCGGGGTCCGCGGGCACCGCGGCCAGCGACTGGTCCACCGGCCGCGTCGACAGGCGCAGGTAGGCGCTGGTGCCGTCGGGCCGGCCGAGGCGGGCCAGCGACGCGAGCAGCGCCCACTCGGTGTCGATCGCGAACGCCGGCTCGTAGGTCACGCAGCCGGGCTGCTCCAGCCCCACCGACGGCGTCGTCACCGACTGGTGGGCGCCGCCCTCGGGCGCCAGCGACACCCCGGACGGCGTCCCGACCAGGATCGACTGCCCGCCGGCGTAGATGCCGAACGACCACGGCTCCAGCGCGCGCTCGACGAACGGGTCGTAGAGCACCCCGATCGGCAGCACCGGCCGGCCCCAGCGCGACCAGGTCGCGCCGAGCTCGCCGAGCGCACCGACCAGGTTGCCCTCGGCGATGCCCAGCTCCAGGTGCTGGCCGGTGGGCCGCTCGCGCCAGTGCAGGATCGTCTCGGGGTCGTCGTCGAACCAGTCCTTGCGCTCGGCGGTCGACCAGACGCCGACCTTGTTGACCCAGCCGCCGAGGTTCGTCGAGGACGACACGTCCGGGCAGAGCGTGACGACCCGCCGGGCGGCGTCGGGTGCCTCGCGGGTGAGGTCGAGCAGGGCGCGGCCGAGCGCGGCCTGGGTGGTGGCACGCCCGGTCGGGGTGCGCCCGATGTCGGTGGGCAGCGGCGGGACCGGCTCGTCGGTGACGGGGTCGCGGCGCAGCCGCCGCGCGGTCGCCGCGACGACCTCCCCGGCGGGCGAGGACGGGTCGGGGCGCCGCCACGGGTCCGCGGGGTCGGCGCCGACGGCGTCGGCGAGCTCACGGACCTGCTCGGTGGTGAGGATGGAGCCGTGGTTCTGCGGGTGGCCCGCGGTCGCGAGGCCGTGGCCCTTGACCGTGTAGGCGAGGACCACGGTGGGACGGGTGTCGTCGATCGCGGAGAACGCGTCGCGCAGCGCGGCGGTGTCGTGCCCGCCGAGGTTGCGCACCGCGGCGAGCAGGGTCGCGTCGTCGAGGCCGGCGACGAGGTCCTTCAGCGCCGGGTCGTCGCCGGGCAGGCGGGTGCGGACCTCGTCGGCGTCGCAGCGCAGCAGCCGCTGGTACTCGGCGTTCTCCATGGTGTCGATGCGGGCGCGCAGTGCGTCCCCGCCCGGGCGGTCGAACAGCTCGTGCAGCAGCCGGCCGTACTTCACGGTGAGCACCTGCCAGCCGGCGGCGGAGAACATCCCCTCGATGCGCGGGGCACCGATCGCGGGCACGACCCGGTCCAGGGACTGGCGGTTCAGGTCGACGATCCACACGACCTCGCCGAGGTCGCCGACCATCGGGTCGAGGATCGCCTCCCAGACCGCGCCCTCGTCGAGCTCGGCGTCGCCGACCAGGGAGTACTGGCGTCCCTGCCCGGCCCCGCCGAAGTGGGTGTCGACGTAGCGGCGCGCGAGCGCGCCCCAGATCGGGGCGGTCGCGCCGATGCCGACCGAGCCGGTGGAGTAGTCGACGGGGTCGGGGTCCTTCGACCGCGACGGGTAGGACTGCAGCCCGCCGAACTCGCGCAGCGTGGTGAGGTAGCGCTCGTCCAGCTCGCCCAGCAGGAAGTTGATCGCGTGCAGCACCGGCGAGGCGTGCGGCTTGACCGAGACCCGGTCCCCGGCGCGCAGGTGCTCGAACCAGAGCGAGGTCATGATCGTCGTCATCGACGCCGACGACGCCTGGTGCCCGCCGACCTTGAGCCCGCTGGGGTCCCCGCGGCGGTTGGCGGCATCGACGATCGCGGTGGACAGCCACAGCACCCGCTTCTCGATGTCGGCGAGGGTGTCGGTCCCGACCGTCTCCGTGCTCATGGCTCTCCCAGCTGCGTCGCTGTCCTGGCAGGTTGCCCGACCAGCCCACCACCACGACGAGCCGTGCACAACCGGGGCGCGAGGCACTGAGCAGACTGCACACGGCCCGTGCTGCGGACCGGGTCGCGGGGCGGCAGAATGCGCACTCCCCACCGGGCGGCGAGCGGAGAGCGGACATGAGCGGCGAGCGGGACGCGCTCGACGGCCACGACGCCCGCCTGCTGCTGGCGCTGGCCCGGGACCCGCGCGCGACGGTGCTCGCGCTCGCCGAGCGCGTCGGGCTGTCGCGCAACACGGTGCAGGCCCGCCTGGCCCGGCTGGACCGGCTCGGCGCGCTGGACACCTTCGAGCGCCGCGTCGACCCGGCCGCGCTGGGCTACCCGCTGACCGCGTTCGTCACGGTGCGGGTGGTGCAGCGCGAGCTCGCCGCCGTCGCCGACGCGCTGGACCGGGTCCCCGAGGTGCTCGAGGTGCACGGGGTCTCCGGTCCGGAGGACCTGCTCGTGCACCTGGTCGCCCGCGACGCGGACGACCTCTACCGCATCGCCGGGCACCTGCTCGCCATCGACGGCGTCGAGCGGACGTCGACGTCGCTGGTCATGCGCTCGCTGGTCGGGTTCCGCACCGCGCCGCTGCTGCGCCGCCTGGCCGGCGACGGGTGAGCGGCGCGGCACCCGGGGTGCGCCGCGCGCCGCTAGCGTCGCGGGTGTGAGCGACCCCCTCGGCCTCGACCCGGACTTCCTCGGCGTGCCCGCACCGATGCCGTCGCTGCCGGGGGTGACGACCGTCCCGCTGACCTACACCCACTTCGCGACGCTGCACCGCCCCGACCGGCGCCTGGCCGCCGTCACCGGGGTCGCGATCGACGGGGCGACGCTGCGCTCGCTGGAGCGCTCCGACGACTGGCGTCTCGACGACCGGCTGCCCGCCGCGCAGCAGGCCGGCGCCGAGCTCTACACCGGCAACGACCTCGACCGCGGCCACCTCGTGCGGCGCCAGGACCCGGTGTGGGGCACCGAGGCCGAGGCCGCGACCGCGGAGTCCGACACGTTCCACTACACCAACGCCGCCCCGCAGGCCGCGGCGTTCAACCAGGACAAGCGGACCTGGGGCGGGCTGGAGGACTACCTGCTCGACAACGCCGGGGACAACGACCGCCGCCTCGTGGTGTTCACCGGCCCGGTGCTCGCCGACGACGACCCGGAGTACCGGGGCGTGCGCATCCCCCGGCAGTTCTTCAAGATCGGCGCCTTCGTCACCGGCGGCGCCCTGGGCACCACCGCCTACCTGCTCGACCAGACCCCCGAGCTCGGCGACCTGGCCGAGCCACCGGCCGGGGACCCGCCGCCGCTGGGGCCGTTCCGGACGTTCCAGGTGCCCGTGGCGCGGATCGCCGGGCTGACCGGGCTGGAGCTGGGCCCGCTGGCCGCGGCGGACCGGATGCCGGTCCCGGCCGGCCCGGTGGCCCTGGCCGAGCGGGCCGTGCGGCTGCGGTCGTTCGCCGACATCCGGGGGATCTAGGGTCGCCGGGGTGACCGAGTTGCTCCCCAGCACCCAGCGCGTCCTGCTCGCCCGTGTCGCCCGCGCCCAGCGCGACGGCCGCGTCCCGTCCCTCGTCGCCGGGGTCGTCCGCGACGGCGGCCTGGCCTGGCACGCCGGGCGCGGCGCGCTGCCCGGCGGCGCGGCCGCCGACGACGTGCAGTACCGCATCGGGTCGATCTCCAAGACCGTCTGCGCGGTCACCGTGCTGCGGCTGCGCGACGAGGGCCTGCTCGACCTCGACGACCCGCTCGAGGACCACGTGCCCGGCACCCCGCTCGGCGCGCGGACGCTGGGCCAGCTGCTGTCGCACCTGGCCGGGGCGGGATCGGAGAGCCCCGGGCAGTGGTGGGAGCGCACCCCCGGCGGCACCCTCGACGAGCTGGGCCTGTCCGACGCCGACCGGGTGCTGCCCGCCGCGCGCCGCTTCCACTACTCCAACCTCGGGTTCGGCCTGCTCGGCGAGGTCGTCGCGCGGATCCGCGGCCGGGCGTGGGCCGACGTCGCCCGCGACGAGGTGCTGCTGCCGCTGGGCATGACGCGCACCTCGCCGCGCCCGCAGGCACCGGCGGCGTCCGGGCTGGCCGTTCACCCGTGGGCCGACCTCGTCCTCGACGAGCCCGAGCACGACGCCGGGGTGATGGCCGCGGCCGGGCAGCTGTGGTGCACCGCCGCCGACCTCGCCCGCCTGGGCGCGCTGCTGCTCGGCGACACCGGCGGGGTCCTGTCCCCCGCGACGGTCGAGGAGATGACGCTGCCCGCGGGCGTCGACCCGTCGTCGCCGGTCTGGTCCGGGTACGGCCTCGGTGTGCAGGTGCAGCGCCTGGTCCGCGACGGCCACACCACCACGCTGGTCGGGCACGGCGGATCCATGCCCGGCTTCCTCGCGGGGCTGTGGGTGGACCGCGAGGAGGGCACCGGCGCGCTGGCGATGGGCAACACCACCTCCGGCATGGACGGCGGCCTGCCCGCGGCACTGCTGGCCGACGTGCGTGCCGCCGAGCCGCGCGTGGTCGAGCCGTGGACGCCCGCCCCCAGCCCGGTCGACCCGCAGCTGCTCGGCCCGTGGTTCTGGGGGCCGTCGCCCTACGCGCTGCGCGCCGTCGGCGGCGGGCTGCTGCACCTGGGCGGGCTGGGCCGCCCCGGGCGCGCGTCCCGGTTCCGTGTCCGCCCCGACGGCACCTGGGTCGGCCTGGACGGCTACTTCGCCGGGGAGACGCTGCGGATCTCGGCCGACCACCTGTGGCTGGCGACGTTCGTGTTCACCCGCACCCCGTACGACCCGGCCGCACCGGTGCCCGGCGGCGTCGCCGGGACCGGGTGGGACGTGCCCTGACGCGGCCGTGTCCGAATCGATACGGGGCGGCTGACCACCGCCGATCACGCCGCGGGACCCCTTGCGCGGCGACACCGGCGAAGTCTTTACCTACACTTTCCCGAACCAAACACTTGTGCACCGCCTTTGCGCCACGATCCGGGAGGGGGATGCGCCCGCCGCGTGCGGGCGCGAACCGACATGACACAGGCTCCATCACCACCGGACACCGGTCCGGCGACGACGTCGGGCGCCGGCCGCACCGGCACCGACTGGACGGTGTTCGGCGTCGGCGCCGCGCTGGCCCTGCTCTTCGTGCTGTGGGGCATCGTCAGCGCCGACACCCTCGGCGCCGCCGCCGAGTCGATGCTCGACGGCCTCATGCGCGGCGGCGGCTGGGGCTTCATCCTCGCCGCGACCGCCTTCGTCGCGTTCGCGCTGTTCCTGGCCTTCAGTCGGTTCGGGCGCATCAAGCTCGGCACCGACGACGAGGAGCCCGAGTTCCGCACGGTCTCCTGGATCGCGATGATGTTCTCCGCCGGGATGGGCATCGGCCTGATGTTCTTCGGCGTGAACGAGCCGCTGACGTTCTTCCAGTCCCCGCCGCCCGGTTCGGCCGAGGCCGGGTCGGTCGCCGCGCTGCAGACCTCGATGGCGACCTCGCTGTTCCACTGGACGCTGCACCCGTGGGCGATCTACGCCGTGGTCGGGCTCGCCATCGCCTACTCGACCTTCCGCAAGGGGCGCCGCCAGCTCATCAGCCAGGCCTTCGTCCCGCTGATCGGCCGCAGGGCCGCCGAGGGCGGCATCGGGCGCGCCATCGACGTCCTCGCGATCTTCGCGACCCTGTTCGGCTCCGCCGCGTCGCTGGGCCTGGGCGCCTTCCAGATCGGCGGCGGCATGCAGACCGTCGGCTGGATCGAGCAGGGGCCGCTCCCGGCCTGGCTGCTCCCGACGGTGATCATCGTGCTCACCGCCGCGTTCGTCCTGTCCGCGGTGTCGGGCATCGAGCGGGGCATCCAGTGGCTGTCCAACACCAACATGGTGCTCGCCGCGGTGCTGGCCCTGTTCGTGTTCGTCTTCGGGCCGACGGTCATCATGCTCGACCTGATCCCCACCTCGATCGGCGCGTACTTCTCGCAGTTCTTCGAGATGGTCGGGCGCACCGAGGCCGTCGGCGGTGAGCCGATGCTCGAGTGGCTCTCGGGCTGGACCGTCTTCTACTGGGCGTGGTGGATCTCCTGGACTCCGTTCGTCGGGATGTTCCTCGCGCGCATCTCGCGCGGGCGCACGATCCGCGAGTTCGTCGGCGGCGTGATCCTCGCGCCGAGCCTGGTGTCGCTGGTCTGGTTCTGCATCTTCGGCGGCACCGCCATCACCCAGGTCCAGCAGGGCACCACCCAGTTCTCCGACGACTCCAACGTCCAGCTGTTCCAGATGCTGGCCGCCTACCCGTGGGCGACGTTCACCGGGCTGCTCGTCATGGTCCTGGTCGCGATCTTCTTCGTGTCCGGCGCCGACGCCGCCTCGATCGTCATGGGCACGCTGTCGCAGCGCGGCACCATCGAGCCGAGCCGCTGGGTCGTCATCTTCTGGGGTGCGGTCATGGGCGCGGTCGCCGTGCTCATGCTGGTCACCGGCGGGGAGAACGCGCTCGACGGCATCCAGAACCTGACCATCCTGGTCGCCGCACCGTTCGTGGTGATCATGGTCCTGCTCTGCTTCGCGCTGTTCCGGGACCTGCGCCGCGACCCGGTCGTCCTGCGGGACGAGAAGGGCGCGCAGGTGCTGGAGCAGGCCGTGGACTGGGCCACCGACAGGCACGGCGACAACTTCTACGTCAAGGTCGGGGCCTTCCCGCCGGGCCAGGAGCCGCCGGAGACCGCCGACGGCAGCGGCAACGGCAGCGGCAACGGCAGCGGCAACGGCAGCGGCAACGGCAGCGGCAACGGCAGCGGGAACGGCACCGCGCACGGTCCGGGGACCGGGCAGGGCTACCGGATGACCGAGCCCGGCGAGTCCACGGAGGACGGGAACGGCACCGGGCGGTCCGCCGAACGGCGCGACACCCCGGTCGGCGGCGACTGAGCACCTCTCGTCGCGGACGACGGCGGCCGGACCCCCTCCCCGGGGTGTCCGGCCGTCGTCGTCCGTGGCAGGGTCGAGGGCTCACCGGTCGCGGTGATCGCGTGACCGACCGCCCACCGACGGTGAGCGGTCCGGAGTGACCCGGGCCGGTCCCGCTCGTTGGACCACTGCGACCACCCGGTGTGCGGCCCCCGCGCGGACCGGAGATCATCGAGAGGTGCTGCGCGGCAGCCGGAGCGGATGGGAGGGACCTGACACAGTGGGCCGGATGCGTCTCGTCTTCACCCCCGGGGACGACCAGGGGTACGCCGAGTCCCGCAGCCGCCTGCTGGAGCAGTTCTCCCTGTGGTCGCGCCGCCGCCGCGTCGAGGTCGACACCACGCTCGTCGCCGCCGCCCTGGACTACAAGTACGCGCGCGACCGCCGTCTGGGCCGCTGGACGCGCGGGCACATCGCCGACGCGCTGGGCATGTGGTTCCCGCGCAAGGTCACGGTCCGCGAGCCCGACGACGTCGCCCCCGCGTTCCACGCGCTGATCGACTTCGTCGACGAGCACGACTGGTTCGACCCGCAGTCGCACCCGGCCGACGCGCTGCACCGCCAGGTGCTCGACTCCACGCCCGCGCTGCACGACGGCCTGGCCGACGAGCGCAACTACGACCTCGGCAAGTTCTGGGGCGTGCAGCTGCACCGCCACGGCGTCGACCCGGCCGACCCGGTCGCGGTGCAGCGCTTCCTGGACCGCGCCGGTGCCGGGGAGACCGACGTCGACCGGCACGCGCTGGCCGAGATCATGCGGCGCGAGGCGCAGCGCCCGGCGCGCGCCGAGTGGAACCCGGAGCTGCCGCCGGTGCCGATGCCGGGCGCCGCCGCGCTCGTCGAGGCCGCGGAGCGCTCCGAGGCCCTCGAGCTGCTGCGGAAGCTGACGCTGTGGGTCCGAGCCGGGCGCCGGCTGACCTCCGACGGCCGGCTGGACCGCACCGACGCCCTCGACCTGGCCGCGCACCTGCAGCTCGACCACATCTACCGCGAGACCGCCCGCACCAGCGACGACCTCCCGGAGGTGTCGCTGCTGCTGCGCTGGGCCCGCTCCGCGCGCCTGGTGCGCGTCGTGCGTGGACGGCTGCTGCCGGTCAAGAGCGCGGGCCCGCTGCTCAACCGGCCGATCGAGCTGTGGCGGCGGGTGTTCGAGTCCGTCGGGCGGCTCGGGGACAGCCTCGGCGGCACCGACGTGTTCGGGGCGCCGTCGCTGTTCGGGATGTCCATGTCGCAGGCGTTCCCGATGCTGTGGGTCGGGCTCTACGCCACCGGCGGCGGCCAGGTGCCGCTGGAGCACTTCCACCGCCAGGTCCGCGACGCGGTCAACGACGAGGCGGGCTGCGTCGTCGACGACCTCGCGGGCGACGTGGAGCAGCGGCTGTGGCGCCGTGACGTCACCGCGCTGCTCGACGCGTGCGAGCTGCTCGGCGCCATCGAGCTGACCGAGACCCTCGACGCCGACGAGCTCGACGACCTGTCCGCGATCGCACACCGCGACGACCCGGACCCGACGGTCGTCGCGCTGACCCCGATGGGGCTGTGGGCGGTGCACGAGTACCTGACCGAGCAGGGCATGCACGTGCCCGCGCCGGGCGAGCTGGCCGACGAGGACCTCGAGTACGTGTGCGTGCGGATGGCCGGGGTGCGCCCCGACGTCGCCGAGGCCGAGCTGGCCGCGTGGGCCCGGGCCCGCTCGGCCGGCGACGCCGTGCGCGAGCTGGACCGGTTCCTGCGCCGCTGCGAGGTGCCGTCGCACCGGGGGCTGGCACTGCACGCGCTGGCCGAAACCGGGCCCGCGGGCCGTGCGGTCGCCGCGCGGCACCGCCTGCACGTCGCGGAGCCGATGACCGTGCCCGCCCCGGCGGCGCAGCGCCCCGCCGGCCCGGCGCCGGCGCCGCGGTCCGCGGTGGGCGACCCGGCGGGCCACCCGTCCGCGGCACCGCACCCGCGCGCGCCGGTCCGGCACAACCTCGAGCCGGCCGGCTGACGCCCGGCGCGCCGGGGTCCGGTCACGTCACGTCAGGTCAGCAGCACGACCTTGCCCGTGACGGTGCGGTCGTCGATGCGCGACAGCGCGGTGCCCGCGTCGTCGAGACCGAACCGCTCGCTGATCAGCGGGTCCAGCGCGCCCGAGCGCAGGTGGGGCACGAGCGCGTCCCACTCGGAGCGGATGAACTCCGCGCGGCCCAGGGCGTAGGCACCCCAGCCGACGCCGCGGACGTCGATGTTGTTGAGCAGCAGCCGGTTGACCTTCACGGTCGGGATGTCGCCCGCGGTGAACCCGATGACCATGAGGCGACCGAGGGGGCCGAGGCAGCGCAGCGAGTCGGTGAAGCGGTCGCCGCCCACCGGGTCGACGACCATGTCCACGCCCGCACCGCCGGTGAGCTCCTTGACCGCGTCCTTGAACCCGTCGACGCCGACGGTGTGCGCGGCGCCCGCACGCCGGGCGACCTCGGCCTTCTCCTCGGTCGAGGTCACGCCGATGACGGTGGCACCCATGGCCACGGCCAGCTGGATCACCGCGGTCCCGATGCCCCCGGCCGCGCCCTGCACGAGCACGGTCTCCCCCGGCCGCAGCCCACCGCGGGTGTCCAGGGTGAAGTGCGCGGTCAGGTAGTTCATCGGCAGGCAGGCGCCCGCGGCGAACTCGACCTCGTCGGGCAACGGAAAGACGAACTGCTCGGGGGCGGAGACGGTCTCGGCGAAGACCCCGGACATGGTGAACGCGACGACCCGGTCACCGGCGGAGAACCGGCTGTCCGGGCCCGCCTCGCGCACGGTGCCGGCGCACTCGGAGCCGAGGGTGAAGGGCGGCTCGGGCTTGTACTGGTAGAGCCCCTTGGTCAGCAGGACGTCGGGGAAGTTCACCCCGGCCGCGGCGACGTCGACGAGGACCTCGCCGTCACCGCGGACCGGCGGCTCGACCTCGGCGACGCGGACCGACTTCGGCCCGTCCAGCTCGCTGACCTGCACTGCGCGCACGTGTGCTCCTCGTGGTTCGACGGCGGTGTCCGTCGTGCATCGAACCACGGGGCCGGGCGGCGCGCGGGTGACCTAGACCGGCTGCGCGTCGCCGTAGCGCGGGGTGCGCGGCTCGCTCAGCGCGTCGCACAGCTCGGAGAGCCGGTTGTCGATGCGGTCCTGCACCCGCTCCAGCGCGTCGAGCTCGAGCATCAGGTCCAGGGCGTCGCCGGTGGTCCCGCCGGCCAGCGCGCGTTCCAGCTCGGCACGGCGTTCGGCGGCGCGCCGGCGGCAGGCGTCGGCGGTGGCCTTGTGGGCACGCAGGCGGGCGCGGGCGGGGTCGGCGAGGCCGGTGCCACCGGAGACGGTGGCGACGCGCTCCTCCAGCAGATGCGGGTTCACTCCGGGGACCTCCTAGGCGGGACGGGGCGGTGCGTGACCGCCACCACACCCACGCTAGACGATCAGCGTGTGCCGCGCATCACACTGCGCGGGATCAGTCGCCGCGGCGGGGCTGCGGGATCAGCTCGGCCGGGCTGCGCCGGCGCTGGGCCACCGCGTCGGTCGTCAGGTGGAAGTGGCCGCGGCGCGACCGCCGGCACAGGTAGGCGCGCTGGGCGCGGCCGCCGAGGGCCTCCAGCTCGCGGGCGGCGCACTCGGCCGCGTCCCGGTCGGGGTAGATGACCTTGCCGTCGCTGCCGGCGGCGCCGTGCCCGCCGAAGCGCTCGCGCTCCTCGATCTCGCGCCGGCCGGGGAGGCAGACCTCCGGCCGGCCGGACCGCATCAGCCGCGCGTAGCGGGCCAGGATCCGGCCCCGCTCGGCGTCGACCACACCGCGCCCGGACGGCAGGTTCTCCACCGACCGCCGTGCCGCGGGGATCATCCCCGGGTGCACCGCCGGAACCCTGTCGAACTGCCCGTCCATGTCGCCTCCACGTCGCCGTCACTTGTGGATCGCTCGGGTCATCCTGCCTCGTTACCGCTCACCGCGGACACCCTCGAAAGTGTCATGTGTCGCACGGGTACACCATCGAGTGTTCACCGAGAGTGACATCGACGGCGTGCGGGCGCGCCGGCGGGACCGTTCGTCGCCACCCCCATCGGGTCGTCACCCCTGCGGGTACGGCCGTCCGCATCAGCCTGTGCATCCGTTCGCACGGCCCTATCCTGATCGCACGATCCGCAGGACCCCGGGGGACGACCATGGCGATCCAGCCCGAGACCGGTGTCGGGAGCGGGGTGCCCGGCGGCCCCCGCTGGGACGAGGTCTTCACCCCGTCCGACCTGGCCGAGTGCGTGTTCGACGTGCGCTGGGACCTGCGGCCGCGGCTGCGGCGCTGGCTCGCCGAGCACGACCTGCCCACGGCCTCCGGGCGCGAGACCCACCGCCCCGCGATCGACGCCTGGGCGCTGCTCGACGGCGGCGTCATCGCCGTCTCCGCGGTCACCCTGCCCGGTGCCCCGCCCGGCGCGGTCCCGCTGCCGGGACGCGAGCCCGCCGCCGGCGCCACTCCCCCGCCGCGCTCACCGCTGCTCTCCCCCGGGATGCGGCTGATCGGGCACCGCACGCTGCGCCTGGTCGTCGCCCGGCTCGGGCTGCCCGGCCACGACGACCCGCTGCCCGGCGAGCACCGCGACGTCCCCGGTGTCGTCGACGACCTGTTCGACGGGCGCCGCCGCGACGGCGAGAGCACCGAGCAGGCCGAGCTGCTCGCCACCTGCACCGACCGGACGTCGCTGCGCTGGGTGGTCGCCGCGCTGCGGCCGTGAGCGCGCGGCGGATCCTGCACGCCGACCTCGACCAGTTCCTGGCCGCGGCGGAGGTGCTGCGCCGGCCCGAGCTGGCCGGACGGCCGGTCGTCGTCGGCGGCGACGGGGACCCCGACGCGCGCACCGTCGTGGCGACCGCGTCCTACGAGGCCCGCGCGCACGGGGTGCGCTCCGGCATGCCGATGCGCCTGGCCCGGCGCAGGCTGGAGAAGGCCGGGGCGGACGCGGTGTTCCTGCCGTCGGACACGCCGTACTACCAGCAGGTCTCCGACGACGTCATGGTCCGGCTGCGCGAGCTGGGCGCGCCCGTCGAGGTGATCGGCTGGGACGAGGCGTTCCTGTCCACCGACGGCGGCGACGAGGGCGCCCGCGAGCTCGCCGGGCGGGTCCGCCGCGCGGTCGCCGCGACCGGGCTGAGCTGCGCGGTCGGCATCGGCGACACCACCCTGCGGGCGAAGACGGCCACCGGCTACGCCAAGCCCGGCGGGGTGCACGCGCTCACCGCGGCCAACTGGTTCGCCACCGTCGGCGCACTGGCGCCCGACGCGCTGCCCGGGATCGGCCGGGCCACCGCCCGGGCACTGGCCGAGCTGGGCATCACCACCGTGACCGCGCTGGCCGAGGCCCGTCCCGGCGACGTCGCAGGCCGGCTCGGGCCGCGGCGGGGTCCGTACTACGTGGCGATCGGGCGCGGGATCGGGCGCACCGAGCTCGACACCGGTCCGTGGGTGCCCCGCTCGCGCAGCCGCGAGACGACCTTCCCCACCGACCTCACCGACCGCGCGGAGCTGCACCGCAGGCTCGCCGGCCTCGCCCACCGGGTCGCCGGGGACGTCGCGGAGGAGGACCGCGACTGCGTCCGGGTCGGCATCCGGGTGCGGACGCGCCCGTTCCGCACCACCACCCGCAGCCGCGCGCTGACCCCGCCCGGGCGCGACGGCGTCGCGATCGCCGCCGTCGCCGCGGTGCTGCTCGACGAGCTGGATCCGGACCGTCCGGTGCGGCTGCTCGGGGTGCGCGCGGAGCTCGCGGACCCGCAGCTGACAGGCTGAGCGCCGTGACGACCTGGACCAGCGACGAGTGCGCCGCCCACTGGGGCGTGCAGGTGGGGACCTGGAACTCCTACGTCAGCCGCGGCCAGGCGCCCGCCCCGCTGCCCGCACCCGGCCCCGGCGGCCGCACGGTGTGGGACGCCGACGCCGTGCGCGCCTTCTCCCGCCCCGGCGCCGGACGCCGCCGGGTCTCGGCGGAGTCCGCGGCCGCGCTCGACGCGCTGCGCGCCGCGGCCGGGGCCCCGCGCGAGCGCCGCCGCGAGCTGCTGCGGGCCGCCCGCGAGGCGGGCTGCGAGGTCAGTGCGATGGCCGCGGCACTGGGTGTCTCCCGGCACACCGTGTACGCCTGGTTGAAGGACTGAGCCCGGCCAGCGAGACTCCCCGCGGGTGCGCACCGCAACGAAGGGGGATCGCGTGCTGGTCTCGACGGCCGTACGGACGGCGACGAAGCGGCTCATCCCGCTGCTCGGCCTGGCCTACCTGCTCAACTACATCGACCGCGTCAACGTCGGTTTCGCGGCGCTGACGATGAACGCCGACCTCGGGCTGTCGGCGGCCGCGTACGGCCTGGGCGCCGGGCTGTTCTTCGTCGGCTACTTCTTCTTCGAGGTGCCGTCCAACGTCATCCTGCACCGCGTCGGGGCCCGGATCTGGATCGCCCGGATCATGGTGACCTGGGGCATCGTCGCGTCGTCGACGGCGTTCATCCAGGGCGAGGTCGGGTTCTACGTCGTGCGCGTGCTGCTCGGCATCGCCGAGGCCGGCTTCTTCCCGGGCATCATCCTGTACCTGACCTACTGGTTCCCGCGGGTGGAGCGCGCCCGGATCGTCGCGCTGTTCTTCCTGGCCGTGCCGCTGTCCTCGGTGGTGGGCGGCCCGCTGTCGACCTGGCTGATCACGGTCGGCGACGGGGCGCTGGGCTTCGACGCCGGCTGGCGGTTCATGTTCTTCGTCGAGGGCATCCCGGCGGTGCTGCTCGGCATCGCGGTGCTGTGGCTGCTGCCGGACCGGCCGAGCCGCGCGCGCTGGCTGCCCGCCGACCAGGCCGCGGCGCTGGAGGAGACGATCGCGGCCGAGGACGCCGCGACCGCCGGGCAGGACCGCGGCGTGCGCGCCGCGCTGCGCGACGGCCGCGTCGTCGCGCTGTCGGTCGTCTACTTCGGCGTCGTGTTCGGCCTGTACGTGCTGGCGTTCTTCCTGCCGCGCATCGTGGAGGGCTTCGAGCAGCAGTTCGGTGCGGACTACACGCTGGTCGAGGTCGGTCTGATCACCGCCGTCCCGTACGCGATCGCGTCGGTGACGATGGTGCTCTGGGCCCGGCACTCCGACCGGACCGGGGAGCGCGCCCTGCACGTCGCGGTCCCGGCGGCGGTGGGTGCGGTCGCGATCGCGGGCGCGCTCTACCTGAACTCGCCGCTGCTGGTGATGGCCGCGGTGACGGTCTGCGCGGTCGGGGTGTTCGCGGCGATCCCGCCGTTCTGGTCGCTGCCGAACGCCTTCCTGACCGGGGCCGGCGCGGCCGCCGGGATCGGGCTGGTCAACTCCTTCGGGAACCTCTCGGGCTTCGTCGGGCCGTTCGTCACCGGCTGGCTGACCGACCTCACCGGCGACTCCCGGGCCGGCATGTGGGTGGTGGCCGCGATGATGCTGATGTCCGCGGCGATCGCCCTGGCCCTGCGCCGGACGGTGCAGCGCGCTGCGCCGGCCGACGTAGCCGGGGCGCCCGTCGACCGTCAACAGTGATGAACCGGGTAAGGGTCCCTGACCGTGCACCGGTGCGGTGGCTCAGTAGCCGATCGCGCTGGCGTAGTGGACGGCGCCGAAGGTGACGGCGGCCCCGGTGACGACGAGCGTCGCGAGGGCGAAGGGCCACGCCGGGCGCCGTTCCACCACGCGCAGCACGGTCATGGCCAGTCCCGCGATGCCGGCGGCGACCGCGACGACGACCGCCCCGCCCACCGACACCAGCACCGCCGAGGAGCTGCAGGTGCGGGGCGGGCAGTAGTCGAGGAACGCGACCAGGAACACGCCGCCGAACACACCGAGCGCGACCAGCATCCCGGTCAGTGCCAGCGCGGCGCCCGACAGCGCGGCGTCCCACCGCACGACCGCCCGGCGGCCCGCATCCGGACGCGCGGAGCCGGTCGACAGCATGCCCCCAACGGTACCCGTACCGGCCGGTACAGGACAGATCGGACATCGCGCGTCACCGTTCGGTGAGCGACCTCGCCGTCGCGCCGGTCTGGCAGCCGGGGCACCAGAACAGGTTGCGGTTGCGGACCTCGGCGTGCGCGATCGGGGTGGCGCAGACCAGGCAGGGCTGCCCGGTGCGCCGGTAGGCGTAGACGACGCTGGCGCACACCGACCCGCGGTCGGGCGGGGCGAGCAGGGCCGGGTCGTGCTCGGGGCGCAGCGTCTCGATCCGGCCGCGGCGCTCGCCGTCGCGCAGCATCTGCGAGAGGTCGTCCCAGAGCAGCTCGAAGGACCGGTCGTCGAGGTCGCGGGCCGGGGTCATGGGGTCGAGCCCGGTGCGGAACAGGGTCTCGGCGCGGAAGACGTTGCCGATGCCGGCGATCACCGATTGGTCCATGAGCAGCGCGGCGAGCGGGGCGCGGGAGCGGGCGAAGCGGGCGCGGACCCGGCCGGGGTCGGCGTCGTCGCGCAGCGGGTCCTCGCCGAGGCGGGCGCGCAGTTCCTTGACCCCGACGTCGTCGAGCAGTTCGCAGGCGGCGGGTCCGCGCAGGTCCGCGTAGTGGGTCTCGCCCACGATCCGCATCCGCACCTGCCCGCGTGGCGGCTGCTCGGGCAGCCGCCGGTTGGCGAAGCGCCCCCACAGTCCCAGGTGGACGTGCACGGTGGTGTCCGGCCCGTAGTGCTGGAACAGGTGCTTGCCGTGGGCCTGCACGTCGACGAGCACGCGGCCGTCGACGACCTCGGCCCCGGTGGTGAAGCGGTGCTGCGGGCTGGACACCGCGACCGGCCGCCCGGCGTAGCGGCGGCGCTGCAGCCGGGCGAGCCGGTGCACGGTGTGTCCCTCGGGCATGCCCGCAGGGTCCCCCGCGGACGGCGGTCCTACTCGCGGACGCCGGCGCCGGCCGTGTGCCGCGCGGGGGCGCGGCGCGCGCCCAGGAGCGCGTCGACCGAGAAGCGGCCCGGCCCGGCCGCGGCGAGCGCGAGGCCGCCGGCGGCGATCACCCCGACCAGCTCCCAGCCGCCGGCGTCGACGAACGGGCTGAGCCCGGCGTGGGCGAACAGGAACGCCCCCGCCATCGCGACGACGACGGCGAGCCCGGCCACCGTCGTCACCGCGCCGAGGAGCAGCAGCACGCCGCCGCCGAGCTCGACGAGCATCACGAACAGCGCCGACACGGTCGGGAACGGGATGCCCATGCCCGCGAAGCCGGTGGCGACGCCGTCGACGCCCTTCCCGAGCTTCTGGACCCCGTGGGCGACCAGGACGACGCCGAGCAGCAGGCGGACCAGCAGGAGCGCGGCGTCGGAGACGGGCGCGGGGAGCGGACGCATCGGTACCTCTCAACAGTTGAGCGTTCACTGACAATCCGAGGCTAGCAGGGCCCGGAGTTGCACCGCGTCACGGCGCGGGTTCCTCTGGGGACGTGCACGCTCCCTACTCGACGCCGTACTCGACGCTGTCCCACCTCGAGTGCTCGCGGACCGGGGTCCGCCAGGACGCCGACGTCGTCGCCGGCACCTCGCCCGAGGGCGCCCCGCTGCTCGCCCGCTACGACCTCGCCCGCGCCCGCGAGCTGGTCACCCCCGCCGACATCGCGGCCCGCCCGCCGGACCTCTGGCGCTACCACGAGGTGCTGCCGGTGCGGGACCCCGCGCACGTGGTGACGATGGGCGAGGGCATGACCCCGCTGCTGCCGCTGCCCCGCGCCGGCGCCCGGCTGGGCCTGCCCGGCCTGCTGATGAAGGACGAGGGGCTGGTCCCGACGGGTGCGTTCAAGGCCCGCGGCGCCGCGGTCGGGGTGTCGCGCGCCGCCGAGCTGGGCGTGCGGGCGATCGCGATGCCCACCAACGGCAACGCCGGCGCCGCCTGGGCCTGCTACGCCGCGCGCGCCGGGCTGGGTGCGCTGATCGCGATGCCGGTGGACGCCCCGGAGATCACCCGCCGCGAGTGCGTGGTGTCCGGGGCCGAGCTCTACCTGGTCGACGGCCTCATCGGCGACGCGGGCCGGCTGGTCGCCGACGCCGTCGCCCGCCGCAACGCCGCCGGGCAGGGCTACCAGGACACCTCGACGCTGCGCGAGCCGTACCGCATCGAGGGCAAGAAGACGATGGGCTACGAGATCGTCGAGCAGCTGGGCTGGCGCTGCCCGGACGTCATCCTCTACCCCACCGGCGGCGGCGTCGGGATCATCGCGATCCACAAGGCGCTGCGCGAGATGCAGGAGCTGGGCTGGATCACCGGTCCGCTGCCGCGCCTGGTCGCGGTGCAGGCCACCGGGTGCGCGCCGATCGTCGACGCGTTCGACGCCGGGCTGCGCGAGTCCACCGCCCCGGCGGACCCGCGCACGGTCGCGTTCGGGATCACCGTACCGAAGGCGCTCGGGGACTTCCTGGTCCTCGACGCCGTGTACGACACCGGGGGCACCGCCGTCGCCGTCTCCGACGCCGAGCTGCTCGCGGCCGAGCACGCGCTGGCCCGCGACGAGGGCACCTGGATCTGCCCGGAGGGCGCCGCCTGCGTCGCCGCGGCCGGGCGGCTGCGCGAGTCGGGCTGGCTCGACGGCTCCGAGGAGGTCGTCGTCCTCAACACCGGGACCGGGCTGATCTACCCCGACACCGTCGAGGCCGACCCGCCGGTGCTGGCCCGCGACGGACGCATCCCGTGACGGCCCCGGCGCGGCCCGGCCCGGTGATCCGCACGATCGAGCGGGTCGGCAACCGGGTCCCGCACCCGTTCTACCTGTTCTGGATCCTGCTGCTCCTGCTCGGCGCCGGCTCGGCGGTGCTCGCGCTGAACGGGGCGACCGCGCAGCTGCCGGGGGCGCCGCAGGCCCAGCCCGTCCGCAACATCCTGTCGGTGGCGGGGCTGCAGCAGCTGCTCACCACGATGGTCGACAACTTCATCGGGTTCCCGCCGCTGGGCGTGGTGCTGACGATGCTGCTCGGCGTCGGGGTCTGCGAGCGGACGGGACTGCTGCGGGCGCTGGTGAACGTCGCGCTGGCCCGGGTGCCGCGCCGTCTCATGCCCTACGCGGTGGTCTACCTGTGCGTGCAGGGCCACTTCATGGGCGACGCGGCGATGGTGATCCTCCCGCCGCTCGCGGCGCTCGCGTTCGCCTCGGTCGGACGCCACCCGGTCGCCGGCGCGCTCGGCGCGTTCGCCGCGACCGCCGTCGGCTACGGCTCGGGGGTGATCGTGGGGGCGCTCGACGCGAACCTCTCCGCGCTCACCGAGTCGGTGCTGCCGCCCGGGACGCCGCCGGACATCGGCGTCGGCGTGCTCATGAACTACTGGATGCAGCTGGTGTCGTCGCTGGTGCTCCCGGCGGTGCTCGGCTGGATCCTGGTGCACCGCGTCGAGCCGGGCCTCGGCCCGGTGGACCCCGAGCCCGGCGCGGAGCCCGACCCCGACACGACGGTGACGCCCCGGCAGCGGCGCGCGCTGCGCGTCGCCGGTCTCGCGCTGGCGGTGTGGCTGGCCTGCGCGCTCGCGGCGTGGCTGGTGCCGGGCGGCCCGTTGCAGGGCCCCGACGGCCTCGTCGACTCGCCGTTCCTGGACGGCATCGTCCCGCTGCTGTTCCTGTCCTTCCTGGTCACCGGGCTGTCCTACGGCGTCGCCGCCGGTGTCGTGACCCGCGCCGCGGACGTGCCGGAGATGATGGCCGAGTCGCTGCGCGGGATGCTGGGCTTCGTCGTCATCGCGTTCTCCGCGGGTCAGTTCATCGCGATGTTCACCTGGAGCCGGGTCGGCACGTGGCTGGCCGTCGAGGGGTCCGCGGGACTGCGGGCGGTCGGGCTGACCGGGCTGGGCGCGCTGCTGCTCGCGCTGGTCCTGTGCTCGGTGCTGGCGATGGTGATCTTCTCCGGGGCGTCGCTGTGGACGGTGCTCGCCCCGGTGCTGGTGCCGGTGTTCGTCGGGCTGGGGCTGCACCCGGCGGTCGTCCAGGGGACCTACCGGATCGGCGACGCGATCACCAACCCGGTCTCGCCGCTCAACCCGTACCTGTACGTGCTGCAGCTGACCTGCCGGCGTTACGACCGCTCGTTCACCCTGGGCATGGTGTTCTCCCGGATGGCGCAGTTCGTGCTGCCGGTGTTCGTGGTGTGGGTGGTGATCCTCTGCGGCTTCTACCTGCTCGGGGTGCCGCTCGGGCCGGGGACGACGATCCGGCTCGCCCCCTGAGGGCCGGTAGCCTGCGCGGGTGGCACTCCTGCGACCCGCCTCCGAGCCGACGCCCGCCCCGCTGTCGCGGTACTGGCGGACCTACGTGGCCGAGTGCACCGAGCAGGTGCACCGCTTCCACCGGATCACCACGGTGATCACCGCGATGCAGGTGCGGACGTGGCTGACCGAGATCGGCAAGCGGCTGGACTCCGAGCTGGAGGCCGTGCAGCGCCTCGCCGCGGTCGGCGACTCCATCGAGCCCGCCCGGTTCCGCATCACCGAGCCCCCGGCGCGGCGGATCGCGGCCCGGCTGAACAAGGCGAAGGCGTCGCTGAAGCAGTCGGTGGACCAGGCCGCGGAGATCGCCGAGCAGGCCGTGCTGGACCCGACGCACGACGACGTCCGGGTCCATCTGAAGGTGCTCAACGAGCAGGTCGGGCGGCTGGCGATCGCCGCGCCGATGGAGGACGAGCCCGAGGCGCGACCGCGCCGCCGCCGGGGCCGCCGCCGCGCGTCCTGACCGCCGCGCACGTTCCGCGCGCGGACCGCACACTCGGACGATGGACGTCGAGGTACTGGACCCGGTCGGCGCGCGCGTCACCGGGGTGGCCCTGTCCGGAACCGACCCCGCCGCGCTCGGCGCACTGCTGGCCGAGCACGGCGTGCTGGTCCTGCCCGGCCAGGACGCGGTGGACGACGACGCGTTCCTCGCGTTCCTGCGCGCGTTCGGCCCGCCCGCCTTCACCGCCGGGGAGACCCCGCTCGGCACCCACCCGGACCTCAACGTCGTCTCCAACGTCGGGCGCACGACCCCGCCGCGCAGCGCGTTCCACGTCGACACCAGCTACGTCGCCGCCCCGCCCGCCTACACCGCGCTGCGCGCGGTCACCGTGCCCGAGCGGGGCGGCGCGACGCAGTTCTCCAACCAGTACCGCGCCTACGAGACGCTGCCGGAGCCGCTGCGCGCCCGGCTCGACGGGCGCAGCATCCGCCACGTCGTCACCGGCCTGCCCCCCGGCGAGGCGGGCGCGGAGACCGAGGCCTGGCACCCGGTGTTCCGGCCGCACCCGCGCACCGGGCGCACGGCGCTGTACCTGTCGACCGCGGCACGCTGCGCCGAGGTCAGCGGGATGGACGCCGCGGAGTCGGCGGCCACGGTGCGCGAGCTGCTCGGGCACTCCACGCGCCCGGACAACGTGCTGGACCACCGCTGGGCGCCGGGGGACGTCGTGATCTGGGACAACGCCTGCGTCCTGCACCGGGCGGACCACTCCGGGGTCGTCGGTGACCGGGTGATGCACCGCGGGATGGTCCGCACGCACGTCTGAGGACCGGATCCGTCCGCGTCCGGGTGCATGCTGCACGGCATGAGCGATCTCGTCCTCGGTGCGACGGCCCTGCCGCCCGGCTACGGCACCGTCAACCCCTTCGTCGCCGTGACCGGGCCGGGTGGCGCACCCGCGTTCGTCGACTTCCTGACCGCGGTGTTCGCGGGGCGGGAGACGCGGTCGGCACGCACGCCGGACGCCGACGGCCTGCTGATCCACGCCGAGGTCAGGGTGGGGACGTCGACGATCATGCTGTGCGACTCGAAGCCGGGCTGGGCGTTCACGCCGGCGCTGCTGCAGGTGTACGTGCCCGGTCTGGACGAGCCGGTCCTGCGCGCGGTGGAGCGGGGCGCGGAGGTGGTCACCGAGCCGACGCCGTTCCACGGCGACCAGCGCCTCGCCCGGCTCCGGGACCCCTGGCACAACCTCTGGTGGCTGTTCGAGTACGGCGAGCAGAGCACGGCGCCCGCGGAGCACCCGGACGAGGTCCCGCAGTGGCGGCCGGACCCGTCGGCGCCGGCCGGCTACGTGAAGCGGACCGTGGACGGGGCGCTGCGGGCACTCACGCCCCCGGGGTGAGCGGCCCCGCCGGACCCCGGCCGCGCCGTCCGTGGGCCCCTGCCACGGCGCCGGCGAACAGCTCCGGCAGCGCGATCCCGGCGGCGCCGGCCATCGTGACGATCACCGAGGTCCGCGCGTAGGAGCAGTACAGCCCGGCCTCGAGGAACCACGGGCGGCCGTCCGGGTCGACCCGGAAGTCGAACAGGCCGTAGTCGCGGCACCCGAGCGCCGTGAACGCGGCCCGCGCCGCCTGCTGCACCGGCCCGGTCACCGGGTCGGCGGGGTCCACGATCCAGGACCGGGCGTCCTTCGCGACCAGGCGCAGGTCCCCGTCGCCGGTGCGGGCGAGCTTGTCGTCGGCGAGCCGGACCGGCTTGTCGACGGCGTCCATCCGGTACTCCTCCAGCGGGAGCCCGACGAGCCCGCCGTCGCGCTCGACCACCGCGCAGCGCACCTCGCGCCCCAGCGGGACGAACTCCTCGACCAGGGCCCGGTCGCCGTGGGCGAACGCGTCCTCCAGCGCCACCTCGAAGCCGCCGGGCTCGCGCACGAGCGTGACGCCGACCGAGTTGTCGGTGTCGACCGGCTTGACGACCGCGGGCGGGGCCACCGTCGGCGTACCCCCGGATCGCAGGGTCTCCCCCGCCGGGACGGCCACGCCGTCGGCGGCGACGACGGCGCGGGCGCGCGCCTTGTCCGCCCCGAGCGCCATGACGTCCGGGGTGTTGCCGACGTAGGGGATCGCGAGCAGGTCGAACAGCGCCCGGTAGTGCGTCATCCCCGGGCGGCAGAACATCTGCGGCACCATCACGTCGACGCCGAGCCGCTCGATCCGGGCGACGGCCGCGGCCGGTGACAGCAGCGGCGCCGCGGCGAGCGAGGCGCGGTCCAGCGCGGCCGGGAAGCGCCACCCCTCGGGCGTGACGTGGGCGATCACGAACTCGTAGCGCGCCGGGTCGGCGGTCGCCTGCAGGCAGTCCGCGGCGTAGAGCCGGGACAGGTCGCCGAAGAAGTCGTCCACGCCGGAGCCGACGAGGTGCAGGACACGCAGCACGGTTCAGTCCCCCGCCGGCTCGACGAGCTTGCCGATGTTCACGTCGATCGTCACCCAGGGCGTCCCGCGCAGCAGGCTCCGCCACAGCAGCGAGGCGATCTGCAGGTGCGGGACCAGCAGGAACGGCAGCGGGTCGTCGACGTCGAGCAGCGCCTCCTTGCCGCGCGTCACGATCCGCAGCCGCTCGCGCCACGACCGCGGGTCGGCCAGCAGCAGCCCCAGCTCGTGGTGCAGCCAGTAGGTGGGCCGGCTCGCCGCCGTCGGCAGCACCGTGTCCGGCCCGGCCTCCAGGTACGACGCGGCCAGGCCCGGGTGGTCGTAGAACAGGGTGATCGCCGAGTGCGTGCGCGGGTTGCACTCGATCGCGACGACGCGGCCGCCGGGTTCCTCGATGAAGTCGAACGACAGCTGCCCGGTCACCCCGAGCTCGCCGCAGAACCGGCGCACCCAGTCCTCGATGACGGGATGGTCGACCATCTCGTAGTTGAGCTGGAAGCTCGACGACGGGCAGCAGCAGTACAGCCGCACCCGGCCGTCGCGGACGGTGGCGTGCGTGCAGTACTCGGTGCCCGCCACGAACTCCTGCAGGATCCACGGGTTGTCGGCGCTGATCGGCAGGGACCGCACGAACTCCGCCGTCTCCCGCGGCGTCGGGCGCGGCAGCGGGGTGAGGTCGCGGCGGCGTACCGGGTCGTAGGCCAGCGACTTGAGGATCCAGGTGCGCCCGGGGGTGGCGGCGAAGTCGTGGTCGATCACCTGCTGCGGGTCGCTGATCCGGCGCGCGGCCGGCACGGGCAGGCCGAACCCGGCGGCGGTCGCGGTGAAGCGGTGCTTGTCGTCGAGCATCGCGACGACGTCGGCGTCGGGGTGCACGACCGAGCAGGACGGTTCGAGCAGGCGCCGGGCGTCGGCGTCGTACCAGCTCGCGACGGGGCTGCACACCGGCACGTAGACGTCGGCGCCCTCGCGGCGGGCGACCTCGGCGAGCGCCTCGGCGTAGCCGGGCGCGTCCGGCGCCGGCACCACGTGGAACGCGTCCACCGCGCGGGAGAACCGGTGCCCGCTGAGCCGGTAGCGGGCCTGCTCGACGAGCACGACCCGGTGCCCGGCCCGGTGGAACGCCCGGGCCAGCGCCAGCGCCTTGGTCATCTTCCCGCCGGACAGGAGCACCGTGAGCCGGCGGGCGGGCCGGGCCGGCGGGCGTCGCCGGGCCAGCCCGGCGAGCGCGGCGGCCCCGGTGAGCGCGAGGTCGGCGGGCAGCGCGGCGGTGAGCAGCGCGAGCGCGCCCGCGGTGCGGGCACGGGTGGTGGCCCCGCCGGGCGGCCCGCCGTCGGGGCCGCGGCCCAGGGCACGCCCCGCCAGGCCGGCCGCGACGAGCGCGACGACGCCGCCGGCCAGCAGCCCGGCCGTCCGCCGCGCCGCGCCGGCCCCGGCCGGCGGTGTCCGGTGCCGCCCCGCCGGGGCCGGGCCCGAACGGGCCCGGCCCCTCGGTGCGGTGGTGCGGCTCATGCGACCCGGCGGATCAGCGTCAGCCCGTCGCGCAGCGGCACGAGCACCTGCTCCACGCGGGGGTCGTCGGTCACCCGCCGGTTGAACGCGGCGATCGCGTCCCCGTTCGGGGTGCGCCCGCCGGTCCACGGCTGCCCCTGCATCAGCGTGTTGTCCACGCAGACGACCGCGCCCGGGGCGAGCAGGTCGCCGTCGAGCAGGGTGTCGAGGTAGCCCGCGTACCCGGCCTTGTCGGCGTCGACGAACACCAGGTCGAAGCGCTGCCCGCGCAGCCGCGCCAGGGTGTCCGCGGCCGGGCCGACCTCGACCCGGATCCGCCGCCCCGCCGGCGACCCGGCGAAGCAGTCCCGGGCGAACGCGGCCACGTCGGCGTCGACCTCGCAGGCGACGAGCTCGCCGTCGCCGGGCAGGGCCTCGGCCATCGCCAGCGCGGAGTAGCCGGTGAACATGCCGACCTCCAGCACCCGGCGCGCCCCCGTCATGCCGACCAGGAACGCGAGGAACCGGCCCTCGACGTGCCCGGACAGCATCTCCTGCTCCAGCGTCCCGGTCCACGGCGCGGCCCGGGTCCGCCGTTCCAGCTCGACGAGCGCCGCCGAGGCCGGTGAGGTGTGCGCGTCGAGGTAGGGGTCGAGCCCGGCGGCGAGGTCGCGGGCGCGGTGCAGGTCGGCGAGCCACCCGGGGCTCGCCATCGCCGCGCGGCGGGCCAGGTCGTCGAGCAGCTCGGCGAGGATCGTCGTCGGGGTGACCGGGCGGGCGGGCCGGACGGGTGCCCCGGTCACGTGCGCGACCACATGTCCACCCCGCCGGACGCCGTCGGCAGGCCGGCGACGACGTCCTTGTGCGCGGCCAGGGCCTCGGCCAGCTCCGCGGGCGTGGCGTCGTTGACGAAGTGGCAGGTGCCGATGGGACTCGGGACGGCGGCACGCAGCTGCCCGGCGCGGGTCTGGGTGATCGACTCGGTGGCCTCGGCGAGCAGCTGCGGGGTCAGGTACGGGCTGTCGACGGTGAGCCCGAGCCCGCTGAACAGCCGGTGGATGCGGTCGCGCTCGCCGGTGGTGATGTAGCCGCGGCGCTCGGCGAAGGTCGCGGAGAACGCCATGTCGACGCTGATCGCGTGCCCGTGCAGCATCGGGGTCTCCGGTGCCAGCTCCAGCGTCGGGCTCCAGGTGTGGCCGAACGCGATGACCCGGTCGAGGTCGAGCTCGTGCAGGTTGCGGTGCTCCAGCTCGAGCATGGTGTGGACGGCGTCGTAGGTCGCGCGGTGCGAGATCTCGCGGAGCTCGGGGGTGCCGTCGCGGTGGCCGAACCCGGTGGCCAGCAGGTCCTCGCCGTACTTCTCCAGCAGGTCGAACAGCCCCGCGTTCGCCACCGTCGCGATCTTGATCATCTCGGCGACGCCGTTGCGGACCTGCGCCTCGGGCAGCGTCGCCAGGAACGAGAAGTCCAGCAGCACGTCGTGCGAGGGGTGGAAGGCACCGAGCCGGTTCTTGTGCCGGCCGTGGTTGACCGCGACCTTCATCGCGACGCTGGCGTCGATGAGACCGATCAGCGTGGTCGGGATGCGGACGTAGGGCGTGCCGCGCTTGTAGGACGCGCACGCGAACCCGGCGACGTCGGTGGTCAGCCCGCCGCCGACGACCAGCGGCGGCTCGGTCCGGTTGAGCCCGAACCCGGCGAACGCGTCGACGATCCGCTCCAGCGTCCGCAGGCTCTTCGCCGTCTCGGCGATCGTCAGCGGGACCGTCGTCAGTGCGATGCCGTGGTGGTCGAAGTAGGCGCGGATCCGGTCGCCGTAGAGCTCGTGGACGGTCTCGTCGACGACCATCAGGCAGCGCCCCCGCTCGCGGTACAGGTCCGCGACCCGGCCGTTCTCCGGCGCGAAGGCACCGTCGACGTAGGACAGCGTGAACTCGATCCGTTCCCAGCTCTCGACCCGGAAGCCGGTGTCGCTCGTGGTCAGCAGGGCCTGGGGATTGCTCATGTCCTCTGGTCTCCGATCAGGTCGATCCGGGGCGGGGCATGGGACTCGTGGGCACGCTCGCGCCGGGCCCGGTCGTGGCGACCGGACCCGGGCCCGTGCGGGTGGGGTGGGCTCAGCGGGTGACGCGGGCGAGCAGCGCGCCGTCGTCGAGGGCCTCGACGCGCTCGGTGGCGGCGGAGAAGTCGTGGCCCGCGGTGTTGGCGTTCGGGAACGCGACGACGGGGACACCGGCGGCGGAGGCGGAGGCGACCCCGCCGACGTTGTCCTCGATGGCCACGACGGTGTCGGTGCTCTCGCCCAGCGCGGCGACCGCGTGCGTGTACGCGGCCGGGTCGGGCTTGGGCCGCGCGACGATCGCGCGGTCGATGAGCAGCGCGAAGTCGGTGCGGCCGAGGTCCGGGCCGAGCGCGTCGATGACCGCGTCGACGTTGTCGCGCGAGGTCGTGGTCACCAGGCCGACGGTGACCCCGCGCCCGTGCGCGGCCCTGATCGTCTCCACGACGCCGGGGCGCGGGCGCACACCGTCGGCGCGCAGCCGCTCGCGGAACACCTCGGACTTGGTGGCGTGCACGGCCGCGGCGTCGACCGTCTCACCGGTCGACGCGGCGTGCTCGGCGATGCGGTCCGCGCCGCCGTTGGAGCCGAGCATCGCCAGGTAGTCGTCACGGTCCCAGTGCCAGTCCAGCCCGTGCTTCTCGAAGGCGGTGTTGAACGCCTCGCGCTGCAGCTCGGAGGTGTCGGCGAGGGTGCTGATGGAGCCGAAGAGGATCGCGGGCACGGCAGTGCTCCTTCGCGGTCGGGGCACGCGCGACCGCCGTCCCGGCCAGGGGCTGCGGGACGGTCGTGCGCGGGCGCGGACGCTCGTCGAGATCGCCGATCCCGCTGCGCGTGACGCGCCGGACCGACCGGTTCGCGGAGGGCGGCCGCTTCCTCGACCGCCTCCCCGTCCAGTATCGAGGGGCCCCCGGGTTCGGCAACTCGAACTCGGGCGGCCGCGCTCAGAAGGGCCGGTCCCCCGCGATCGCCACGCGCTCGGCGACGCGCGGGTGCGGGTCGTAGTCGGCGACGGCGTAGTGCTGGGTGGCGCGGTTGTCCCAGAACGCGAGCGTGCCCTCCGACCAGCGGTGGCGGACCTGGAACTCGGGCACGTGGGCCTGGGCGAACAGGTGGCGCAGCAGCGCGTCGGACTCCGCGGGCGGCAGGCCCGCGATCCCGGTGGTGAACGACGCGTTGCCGTAGAGCGTGCGGCGCCCCGTCTCGGGGTGGGTGCGGACGACGGGGTGCACGACCGGCGGGAACAGGTCCTGCACGCGGGCGAGCCGGTCGGGGTCCAGGAAGCGCGCGAAGCCGGGCACCATGTCGTGCATGGTGCGTCGGCCCTCCGGTCGTGGACAACGGGGTGTCCACTGCGCGGTGACCTGTCCGGTCAACCCCGCCGGGCGCCGGCCCGGACCCACTCCGCGGCGGCCCGCCCGGCGGGCGTCATCCCGGCCGTGACGTCGCGCACGTCGCTGTCGGGCAACGGGAACCGGACCCCGTCGAGGGTCGACGCCCACACCGACGCCGCGAGGTCGGCCGGGCCGACCGCCGTCGCGAGCAGCGGCACGACGCGCCGGTACTCCGAGCGCACCAGCGCGTCCAGGGCGGTGGCGGCGACCGACACGTCGAAGTCCGGGTCACCCGCTCCGGCGGAGTCGGCGAGGTCGAGGCTGCGCCGCTCGGCGATCACCCCGAGCAGCACCGGGTGCAGCCGCGGGTGGTCGCCGAGGACGCGGTCGGGGTCGACGTCCCAGTGCCCGGGCTCGCCCAGGTCCAGCGCCCGCGCGCAGAACTCGCGGTGGAACATGTTCAGCGCCAGCAGCCGCAGCACCAGCTCGCCGCGCTCGTACTCGGTGCCGGCGGCGGTGAGGCCCGCCCGGGTCAGCACCGACCACGTCCACGCGGCCCAGGCCTGCTCGGAGCCGGTGTGGCAGAGGTCGAAGACGTCCTCGGCGACCTCGGTCAGGTCCCCGAGGACGTCGGCGGGTCCGGGGGTGCGAACAGCTCGTCCCACATGTCGGTCATCGGGGACGGTTCTACCCGGGCGCCTCGGGCGGGCACCGGCGCCCCCTTTCGCGCGCACCGCTCGGGAACAGGCGTTGCCTGGCACCGCCGAGCGCGTTGATCCGGTATGAGCAGCGACGGGCAGCCCGAGCAGACCGCGGTCGTCCTCCCGCTGGGGGACTCCGCGACCACCGATCCGTGGGAACTCCTCGCACGGGGTGAGGGCGCGATCCTTCACTCCGCGCCGAGCCCGGGGACGGGCACCGACTGGCGCAAGCCGCTGCGGGCCACCAGCGCCCTCGCGCAGGGGCTGTCGTCGGCGGCGGCCGCCACGACCCAGGCGGTGAGCGCAACCGGTCAGCGGTTCGTCCTGCAGATGCCGGGCGGGAGCACCGACTCCCTGGTGAGGGCCGTCGGCGGCGGCTACCGCGGTGTCGCGACCAACGCGACGGGCACCATCACGGGCCAGGTCCGGCTCCTGCCGATGGGCCCGAAGGCCGTGATGGGCGCGATGGGGCCGGTCGGCGTCGGTCTTCTCGCCCTCACGGTCGCATCGGAGATGCTCGGGGGCGACGAGCAGGCCCGCACACTCGGCGAGATCGCCTCGGGCGTGGAGCGACTCACCGCGCGACTCGAGCTCGACGACGAGGCGGAGCTGCGGACCGCCGAGCAGACGATCGAGACCGCGCACGCCGCGCTGCTCGACGGCGCCACCATCCCCGAGAGTGTGGGGCTCGGGGCGGCGATGCGGGACCTGCAGGTCATCCGGAACCGCTCCGTGGCGCTGCTCGACGGCTGGGAGCACGTGGTCGGGGAGTGCGCCGCGACGACGTCGGGCTCGGAGCTGCGGGAGAAGCTGGGCAACGTCGGCGCCCTGGGCTGGGAGGGCTTCGGCCTGGCCGTGCACACGGCCTACCGGGCGATCGCGCTCGACAGCCGCCGCACCGTCCTCACCGCGACCGAGGCGCAGCTGCGGAACCCCGGTGCACCCCTCTCCGCGTTCCGCGCCGCGGTCGACGCCGATCTCGCCGCGCGCGCCGACGAGGTGCGCCGGATGCGGACGCTGTTCACCCGGCTGGCGGCGACACCGCTGATGGCCAGCACGTTCTCCGGCCGGTTCCTGCCGGCGTTCGCCAGCGACGAGGCCGCCGACAACGCACGGACGCAGGCCCTCTTCGCGCATCTGGCCGCAGCGCTGGCGCCCCAGGCGTCGCTCCCCACGTCGGTACGGGCCGACACCATCACGATGGACTCCCGCCCGGACGGGACGGCGCGCCTGATCCGTCCCGTCTGAGCACGGGCCGCGTGCCGGGATCCGGACAGGACGGTTGCGGACCCGCTCACGGGGTAAGCGCCGGACAGCACTCCCCCACGGCACACGGACCGGGTGGCCCGCCGTGTCGGCGGTCGTTCCTCGAAACCGTCGGCCCCGACAGGCAGGATGGCCCCATGACCACCACCGAGTCCGCACCGACCGCGCGCCCCTCCGGTCTCGACCTCAGGTGGGTCGACCCGGGGGTCCGTCCGCAGGACGACCTGTTCGCCCACGTCAACGGCCGGTGGCTGGCGACCCACGAGATCCCCGACGACCGCTCGCAGGACGGGGCGTTCCGCGTGCTGCGCGACCGCGCGGAGGAGCAGGTCCGCGCGATCGTGGAGGAGTGCGCGTCGTCGTCGCCGGAGCCCGGCACGGAGGCCCGCAAGATCGGCGACCTGTACCGCGCGTTCATGGACGTCGAGCGGGTCGAGCAGCTCGGCCTGGCCCCGCTGCGCCCGCTGCTCGACGAGATCCACGCCGCGGGCGACCGCGCCGCGCTCGCCGCGGTGCTCGGCCGGCGCCAGCGCGAGGGCCGGGCCGCGCTGTTCGGGGAGTTCATCGCGACCGACCTCAAGGACTCCTCCCGCTACCTGGTCAACCTCAACCAGGCCGGGCTCGGGCTGCCCGACGAGTCCTACTACGGCTCCGAGGGTGACCCGGAGATCCGCAGGAAGTACGCCGAGCACCTGCAGCGCCTCGCCGAGCTGGTCGGGCTCGCCGAGCCGGCCCGCGTCGCCGAGCAGGTCCTGGACCTGGAGACCGCGCTCGCCGAGGCCTCGTGGGACCGCGTCACCAACCGCGACGCGGAGAAGACCTACACCCTCATGACCCGCGAGCAGCTGCGCGAGAGCGCGCCCGGGTTCGACTGGGCCGAGTGGGAGACCGCCCTCGGGGTGCCCGCGCACGCCTACGACGAGGTGATCGTCCGGCAGCCGAGCTTCGTCACCGCCGCCGGCGAGCTGTGGGCCGCGCGCCCGCTGGAGCAGTGGCAGGCCTGGCTGGCGCTCGCCGTCGCCGGGTCCTGCGCGGAGTACCTGACCGCGGAGCTGGTCGAGGAGGACTTCGACTTCTTCGGCCGCACCCTGTCCGGCACCCCGGAGCTGCGGGAGCGCTGGAAGCGCGGGGTGTCGCTGGTCGAGGGCGCGCTCGGCGAGGCCGTCGCCCGGATCTACGTCGAGCGGCACTTCCCGCCGCACGCGAAGGCGCGGATCACCGAGCTGGTCGACAACATCGTCGAGGCCTACCGCCGCTCGATCTCGACGCTGGACTGGATGAGCCCCGCGACGCGCGAGCGGGCGCTGGACAAGCTCGGCAAGTTCACCCCGAAGGTCGGCTACCCGGAGGCGTGGAAGGACTACTCCGACCTGCAGATCGATCCGGCCGACCTGCTCGGCGACGCCGGCCGCGCCGCCGAGTGGCGCCACGACTTCGAGTACGCCAAGCTCGGCGGCCCCGTCGACCACGCCGAGTGGCTGATGACCCCGCAGACGGTCAACGCCTACTACCACCCGCGGCTCAACGAGATCGTGTTCCCGGCCGCGATCCTGCAGCCGCCGTTCTTCGACGCCGACGCCGACGACGCCGCCAACTACGGCGGGATCGGGGCCGTGATCGGCCACGAGATCGGCCACGGCTTCGACGACCAGGGCTCGCGCTACGACGGCGACGGCAACCTCACCGACTGGTGGGAGAGCGCCGACCGGACCGAGTTCGAGTCCCGGGCCCAGATGCTCATCGACCAGTACGACGGCCTGTCCCCCGCCGGGCTGCCCGGGCACACGGTGAACGGGTCGCTGACCGTCGGGGAGAACATCGGCGACCTCGGCGGCCTCACGATCGCGCTCAAGGCCTACGCCATCGCGCACGAGGGCGGCGAGCCGCCGGTGATCGACGACCTGACCGGCGAGCAGCGGGTGCTGTTCGGCTGGGCGCAGGTGTGGCGGGCGGTGACCCGCGAGGCGGAGGCGATCCGGCGGCTCACCACCGACCCGCACTCGCCGCCGGACCTGCGCTGCAACGCGGTCGTCACGAACCTGGACACCTTCCACGAGGCGTTCGGGGTGACCGAGGACGACGGGCTCTACACCGACCCGGACAAGCGCGTCCGGATCTGGTGAACCCCGCCCCTGCGCCGGGTTGACCGCCCGGCGCAGGGGTATCCGTCCCCATGACGCAGAAGTTCGCCAAGGGCACGTGGGTCGCGTGGAACTGGGGCAACGGGACCCCGACCGGCAAGGTCGTGGACCACTCCACCGACCGGATCGAGAAGACGATCGACGGGACGACGCACTCCCGCAACGGGACCGACGACAACCCGGCCTACGTCCTGGAGCAGGAGGACGGGCAGACGGTCCTCAAGCTCCACTCGGAGCTGAAGAAGGCGTGAGCCGCCGGCGACGGCGCCGGACCACCAGGTAGGCCACGACGAGCACGGCGAGGAAGGGCACGCCCGCCTGCGCCGCCGTCGCGAACTGCGCGGTGAACGGCGTCGTCGCCAGCACGGCCGCGACGAACAGCATCGCCCCGAGGGTCGTGTACGGCGCGCCCCACAGCCGTACCGGGCCGGGCTCGTGCGCGGTCCGCCTGCGGAACACCAGGTGGCTCGCGAAGATCAGCAGCCAGGTCACGAGCGCGCCGAACAGCGCGAGCCCGACCAGCAGCGGGAACGCGGTGGCCTCGGCGAACACCGACACCAGCGACGCGAGCGCCAGGCCGGCCGCGGACAGCGCGAGCGCCCGCTGCGGGGCACCGTGCCGGCTGGTGCGGGCCAGCGCGCGCGGCGCGTAGCCGTCGCGGGCCAGCGAGTAGGTCATGCGCGCGGTGACGTAGAGGTTGGTGTTCATCGCCGACAGCGCCGCGGTGAGCACCACGAAGTTCATGACGGCCGCCGCGGCCGGCACCCCGGCCAGGTCGAACAGGCGCACGAAGGGCGAGGCGGTGACGTCGTCGCCGGTGGTCACGCTGTTCCACGGCAGCAGGGTGACGACCACCAGCATCGCACCGACGTAGAACATCGCCAGGCGCACGACGGTCCGGCGGGCCGCCCGCGGGATGTCGCGGACCGGGTCGGCGGACTCGGCGGCGGTCACCGCGACCGCCTCGGTGCCGAGGAAGGAGAACGTCACCACGGTCAGGGCCAGCCAGATCGCGCCGAGCCCGTTCGGGGCGAAGCCGCCGTGCGCGGTCAGCGCGCCGAACCCGGCCGGCTCCTGCCCGGGCAGCCCGAACACGATCGCGCACACCCCGACCACGATGAACGCGACGATCGTCACGACCTTGATCATCGCGAACCAGTACTCGGTCTCGCCGAAGAAGCGCACCGCGCCCGCGTTCACCGCGAGCATGACCACCGAGAAGCCGACCACCGGGATCCAGAGCGGCAGGTCGGGGTACCAGAACTGCAGGTAGAGCCCGGCCGCGACGACCTCGCTGCCGATGTTGACGACCTGTGCGGCCCAGTACATCCAGCGCTGCACGAACCCGGCGCCGTGCCCGAGGTAGCGCTGGGTGATGGGGCCGAACCCGCCGGCCTCGGGGTGGCGGACGACCATCTCGGCCAGCGCGTAGGCCAGCACCAGCGCGACGACGGCGGCGACCACGTAGGCCACCACCACCGCGGGCCCGGCGATGGAGATGGCGAGACCGGAGCCGAGGAACAGGCCCGTCCCGATCGCACCGCCCACCGCGATCATGCCGATCTGGCGTCCGTCGAGATCACGGCGCAGGCCGTCCATCGTGCTCCCCGCAGGTGTACCGCTCCCCCGGCCCGGATCGCGGGCGGGGCGCGCCACCGCCGGTCGCGGGCCGGTGGGCCGCGGCGGTGCGGGGCGCAACGGGCGCCGATCCTCGCACGTGCCCCGGGGGCGGACGGCGTCAGGCCCGGGGGCCGTCCGGGGCAGCGTCGGCGAGCGCCCGGCGGTACCAGGTGACGTCGCGCCACGCCCCGTGCTTCCAGCCGACCCCGCGGAAGGTCCCGACCTCGGTGAACCCGGCGGCGCGGTGCAGCGCGGCGCTCGCCGGGTTCGGCTCGGTCGCCCCGGCGACGGCGACGACCATCCCCCGCGCGGCGAGCTCGGCGAACAGCGCGTCGTAGAGCGCGCGGCCCAGCCCGCGGCCGTGGGCGGCGCCGTCGAGGTAGACGCTGACCTCGCAGGTCCAGGCGTAGGCCGCGCGGGACTTCCACGGGCCGCCGTAGGCGTAGCCTAGGACCTCCCCGTCCGGGGCGGTCGCGACCAGCCAGGCGTGGCGCTGCTGCGCGGCCGCGATCCGCTCGGCCATCTCCACCGGGCCGGGCGGCTCGGCCTCGAAGGTGACCGCGGTGTCGCGGACCCAGGGCGCGTAGATGCGGGCGCAGGCGTCGGCGTCCTCGGCGGTGGCGGGTCGGATCACGGCTCGGTCGGTCACGTCGCACAGCGAATCACGGTGCGCCCGCGGCCCGGGCGGGTGAGGATCGCGGTGTGCTGCTCTCGGTCGTGCTCGGACTGCTCTTCGGACTGGCGGGCACGTCGACGTCGGGGGTGACGGTCGCGCTGCCGCACCTCGCCGAGGGGCTCGGCGTCGGCACCGCGCACGCGACGTGGATGGTCAGCGGCTACGCCGTCGCGCTGGCCGTCGCGACGCCGGTGCACGGGCGCCTCGCCGACGCCGTCGGCATCCGCGCCCCGCTGTGCGCGGGGGTGAGCCTGCTCGGGCTCGGTGCGCTGGGCGCGGCGTGCGCGCCGTCGTTCGGGCTGCTCATGGTCGCGCGGGTCGCGCAGGGGCTCGGCGCCGCGGCCGTCCCGGTGCTGGCCGCGGCCCTGCTGAGCGCGCGCACCCCGCCGGAACGCCGGGGCGGCGCGCTGGGCAGGCTCGCCGGGACCTCGGCGATGCTGTCGGCCCTCGGCCCGCTCGTCGGCGGGGCGCTCACCACCGTCGGCGGCTGGCGCGCGGCCGTCGCGCTGCCCGCACTCGCGCTGCTCGCGGTGCCGTACCTGTGGCGGCGCGCGCAGGTCCCCGGCGACGGCGCCCGCGTCGACCTGGCCGGCGCGGTGATCGTCGCGACGGCGGTGTCCGGCCTGGTCCTGCTCGTGCAGTCGCCCAGCGCGGGCACCGCCGCCGCGGTCGCCGGTGGCGTACTGCTCGCCGCCGGTGTGCCCGCGACGGCGCTGTGGGTGCGGGCCCGGCCCGACGGGTTCCTGCCGCGCGCCGTGGTCCTGGACCCGACCGTGGTGCGCAGCTCGCTGTGCGCCTCGGCGATCCCTGCGAGCTGGTTCGCACTGCTGCTGGGCATCCCGCTCACGCTGGCCGAGCGCGGGTGGGGCCCGCTCGCCACCGGGCTGGTGCTGGTGCCCTCGGCGCTGGTGGCGCTGGCGTGCCCGGCCGCGTCGGCGTACCTGCAGGCCCGGATCGGGCCGCGACGCACGCTGACCCTCGCCTGCGCGACGACCGTCGCCGGGCTCGGCGTGGCCGTCGCCGGGGTGGCCGCGCACCTGCCGTGGGTGCTCGGCCTGGCACCGGCGCTGGTGACGCTGGCGTTCGGGACCGGGCAGCCCGCGATGATCGCCGCCGTCGGCACCGCGGTCGCCCCGGCGCGGCGCAGCGGCGCGATCGGGGTGGCGACCCTGTGCTTCCTCACCGGGGCCGGGATCGGGGCCGCGGTGATCGGCGGGTTCGCCCCGGTCCTCGGGCAGGCGACGGCCCTGGCGCTGCTGCTGGTGCTGCCCGTCGCGGGGACCCTGGTCCAGGCGCTGACGGGCCGCCGGGTCGACGGCTGACGCCGCCGGTGGTCGCGACGACCGGCGCCGCTCACCGGCCCGCCCGGATCTCGCGGCGGACCTGCTCGGCGTAGCGCTCGCGCAGCGCCGCGGCCGGGAGCCCGCTCCCGCCCGCGACGTCGTCGAGCCACACCCGGAAGCAGCCGTGCAGGCCGCGGACCAGGCCGTCGAGCAGGCAGGACGCCGGGTCCAGCGGGTCCAGGACGGTCGAGAACGCGCGGTGCCCCTCCGGTCCCGCGGCGGGTCCGGAGCGCTGCGGGCAGAGCACGAACCAGCCGAGCCGGGCCAGGGCCGCCTCCTCGAGCAGGTCGGTGACGAGCTCGTCGTCGGCGACGCCGCCGGGCCCGCACAGCGCGTGGCGCACCACCGGCAGGTCCTCGTGCCCGATCGCCTCGGCCAGCGCGACGACGTCGGGTACCGCGTGCCCGACGCGGGCCGACACCACCGTGGCCGAGGCGCGCAGCCACCCCAGCAGCGCGACGGCGGCGGCCGCGGGCTCCACGTCGGTCACGATCGCGGGCGGTCCGAGCGGGTCGTCGTGGAGCAGGGAGTGGGCGAGCCGCACCTGCTCGGCGGGGGCGTCGCGGCGGAGGTGGGCCACGGCCTGGGCGCAGCGTCCGCGCAGGACGCCGTCGTCGGCGTCGAGGACGGCGCCGATCTCGGTGCGGACCTCGGCGACGACGGCCTCGCGGAACGCCCGCCCCGGCGCGTCGGCCACGATCCGGCCGAGCAGGTGCGCGGTCTCGGCGCAGCCGTCCTCCATCACGCGCAGCAGGTCGCCGACCGGCTGGTTCGGGTGGCGCACGGCCTCGGGCAGCTGCAGCGCGCCGATCTCGTGCACGGCCCGCTCGGCGTAGGCGGCCCACAGGTGCGCCGACAGCGTGGTCAGGGCCTTCGCGGCCCGGCGGGCCCGCACGGGGTCGAGGCCGCGCGGGACGCGGGCCACCCGCGCGGCGACGGCGCCGTCGCCGGTCGGCCAGCAGGCGAGGAGGGTCGACGCGGCCGGGTCGTGGGCGTAGGTGGTCACGGCGCGGCCGTCCGGGTGCGGGTCATGCGGCTTGGACGACGCCCGCCGCGGGCCGGTTCCGCCCGGCCGGGTCCCCGGCACCGGTGACCGCGCCCGCCCCGGGCCGGGTCACCGCGGGACACGGGCCACGCCGGCACCGCCCGGGTGGCGACGGTCTCCCGGCGACGTCGTCGTCGAGCGTTTGGAGCGGCCGCGCCGCTCAGGCGTTGCCCAGCACCCGCACCGGCGCGACCAACACCGCCGCCCGCCGCTGCTCGGCCATCGTGCGGTCGTAGGCGTCCCAGTCGTCGTGGGTGCCGCCGCAGGCGGTGAACACCTCGCGCAGCAGCCGGGGCACGTCGACGCCGTCGCGCGGGTCGTCCGGGCCGATGATCTCGGCGTCGCCCTCGACGGCCGCCCAGCGCCACCCGGCCCGCCAGAGCAGCGACGTCGCGGGTCGCGCACGCGACGCCCGCAGCTTGACGGGGCCGTAGGTGACGTAGGCGGCCACCGGCGCACCGGTGACGGGATGGTCGAGGACGCCGGCGTTCACCAGCGAGGTGTGCGGGCGGCCGTCGGCCCGCACGACGGCGACGGTGCACAGCCCGGAGTCCTCGGCGACGATCCGCCGTACCGCGTCCAGATCCATGCCGCCAGTGTGGCGCCTCAGCGCCAGCCGAGCTTCTCGGTGCAGGCGGGCCAGGCCTTCCAGCCCTGCTCCTCCTGGACCTTCTTCGCGATCTCGATCTGCTGGGCCTTGGTGGCCTGCTCGGCGCTCGGCGCGTACTGGCGGCCGCCGAACTCCTTCCAGGTCGACGGCGTGAACTGCAGGCCGCCCTTGAAGCCGTTGCCGGTGTCGGCGTCCCAGTTGCCGGTGCTCTCGCAGTGCGCGAGCTTCTCCCAGGTCGCGGTGCGCTCGACCGACGGCGCCGCGGACGAGGCCGACTCGGCCGCCGACGCGGTCCCGGCGATGCCCAGCGGGGCGGCGGCCATCGCGGCGAGCGCGCTCACGCGCGCGACCATGCGGCCGGTCTCGGTGGGCTTGCGGTGGCGTCCTGCCATGGTCGTCCTCCTACCTCGGGGAGCAGTTCCTCGCCCGGGCCGGCGTGAACGGGGAGCGGCCCGGAGCGGCGGACACCGTAACCATGCCGAGACCTTCGGTCACAACCCGTGACACGCGCTCACCGACGGGTGCGCGACGAGCGGTCGCCTGCCGTCGATCACCGACGAATGCAGTAACGCAGAGGCGTCGCGCCGTCCGCCGATCAGCCGCGGCAGCTCGCCGCGGGCACCGGTTCTCCGGTCGACGCGGGGCGCACGAGGTGTCCCAGCACGACCGCGACGACGGCGAGGGCCGCGACGACCCCGCCGTAGGTCAGCGCCGTCGGGCGCAGCCCGGCCGCGGTCGCGGCGACCCCGGCGACCATCGCCGGGACCGAGAACGCCAGGTAGGCAAGGGTGTAGGTCGCGGCGAACACCTCGCCGCGCTCGTGCGGGGCCGCGAGCGAGGACAGCGTCCCGAACGTGGCGTAGGACGCGGCGCCGAACCCGAACCCCGCGGTCAGCGTGCCCGCCGCGGCGAGCACGAGCAGCCCGGCGGCCACCCCGGCGAGGGTCACGACGGTGCCGAGCGCCAGCAGCGCCGCAGCCGGGACGAGCAGGCGCGCCGGGACACGCCGGCGCAGCGCGAACGCCGTCACCGCGCCCGTCCCCACCAGCGCGACGACGGTCAGACCGCCGACCAGGTGGCTGCGCACCCCGAGGACCTCGGCGACGACCGAGGGCCCCAGCGACAGGTACAGCCCGCCGAGCGACCAGCTCGCCAGCAGGATCGGCACGATCGCGAGGAAGCCGGCGCGGATCCGGGCGGGCACCCCGGCCCGCGGGCGCAGCGACGCGAGCGCCCCGGGGCGGCGGTCGATCGTCTCGGGGATCAGCGCGACGAGCACGGCGGCCAGCACGAGCCCGGCCAGCAGCAGCACCCACACCAGCCGTGTCGGGGCCGGGGCGTACTCCACGAGCAGGCCGCACCCGAGCGCGCCGAGGGCCAGCCCGGCGAGCGGGGCGGTGCCGTTGACGGTGCCCGCGCGGGCGGGCCGCCCGCCGCGGACGGCGAGGTCGACGACGGTCGCGGGCAGCGTCGCCGTCGCCGCGCCGGTGGCGACACCCTGCACGACGCGGGCCGCGACGAGCCAGCCGACGCGGTCGGCGGCGAGGAACAGAACCAGCGACACGATCTCCAGCGCGATCGCGCCGAGCAGGACGGGCCGGCGACCGACGTGGTCCGACAGCGACCCGGCGACCAGCAGCGCCCCGATCAGCGCGAGGACGTAGACGGCGAACACCGCGGTCAGCGTGGACTCGGTGAACGCGAACCGCTCCTGGTAGACGACGTAGAGCGGCGACGGCGCCGAGCTCGCGGCGAGGAACCAGACGAACGTCGCGGCCACGGCGGCGAACGCCACCGTCGGGGACAGGCGGGGCACGGGAGCTCCTCGGCTCGGCGGCTACTGAGCATCGGCAACTACCCCGGCGCGCGCCGCATGCCCTCCGCCCCCGGCAGCGGCGCGCTCCGAGGGGAACCCTCGGGGCTTCCAGAGCCAC
>NZ_JBBJUP010000028.1:0-43939 GCF_037727765.1 Pseudonocardia spirodelae
CGGGCTCGTGGTCGGCCGGCCCGGCGCCGGGCCGGCCGGTGGGGGGCTCGGCCCCGGGCGGCTCGCCGAGGGCCGCGGGTCCCGCGGACGGTGGGTCGGCGGGGGCCCGGTCGCCGGGCCGCTCGTCGGGTGCGTCGCCGGGCAGGTCGTCGGCGTAGCGACGGCGCAGCCGGCGCGGGACCAGGGAGTCGAGGACCTCGGTGCCCCGGGAGTCCGCGGCCCCGCGTCGGCGCGGCGTATCCACGGACGGCCGGGCCGGGCGTCGCCCGGTGTCCTCGGCCGGCGCCGGGTGGGCGCCGGGGGGTGTCGCGGCGCGTGCGGCCGTGCCGTCGGAGGGGACCGGCAGCCGTCGCGACGCGGGTCCCTCCGGCGGTGGCCCCGGACGCCGGGGGGCGCCGTCCGGCGGGACCGGCAGCGGGCGGGACGGCGGGCTCCCGGGCGGGAGCGGGACCGGCCGGGACGGTCCGCCGTCCCCGGGGGCGGCCGGCGGGCGCGGCGCGGCGTCCTGCGGCGCCCGGCGCCCGGGGGCCGGCGGGAGCGGGTCGCCGGGGTGGCGCGGCACCGGCCCGCCCCGGACGCGGCGTACCCCGGCCGGGGGCACGGCGCCCGCGGGCGGCTGCTCGGGTCGCGGCCGGGAACCGGGGGCCTGCTCCGGTCGCCGCTGGGGACCGGACGGCTGGTCGGGCCGCCGCTGGGGACCGGAGGCCTGTTCGGGGCGCTGCTCCGGGCCGGACGGGTGGTCGGCGCGCTGCCGCGGGCCGGACGGGTGCTCGGGGTGCTGCCGCGGATCGGCCGGGTGCGTGCCCCGCCGGGTGTCGGCGGGCCCGCCGTCCTCCGGGCGCCGGCGGGTACGCCGGGGCCGGCGCACCTCGTCGTCGCCGTCCTGCACCGGGCCTCCTCGTCGCCGCCCTCGGGCGGAGCGCCGTGACGGGCGCGCGCGATACGGCGGGCGCGCCTCTCCGGGGTCGTGCGGTCGCGGTGACCGCGCGGGGATTCTATTCGGCGGTGCCCGGTGCCGGGGGCGCGGGGCGCGACGCGCCGTGCTCCGGTTGGGGGATCGCCCTGCGGCCGGCTGCCGCACCGGCGAGCACCACCCGGCCGTCGGGGCACCGGTGCGCGACGGCGTTGCGTCCGGCCTGCTTGGCCGTGTACAGGAGCACGTCGGCCTCGGTGACCAGGGCCTCGACGTCGCCGTCGCCGGGTGCGGAGCGGGCGACACCGATGCTGATCGTCATCCGCAGGTCCGGGTGCAGGTCGGTCCAGTCGTGGGCCGCGACGCGTTCCCGCGCGGTCTCGCAGGCGGCGACGCCCTCGTCCTCGGTCAGGCCGGGCAGCACGAGCGCGAACTCCTCGCCGCCGTAGCGGGCGCAGAACGCCCCGGCGGGCAGCGTCCGGGCCAGCTCCAGCACCATCCGCTGCAGCACGCGGTCGCCGAACGGGTGCCCGTGCGTGTCGTTGACCAGCTTGAAGTGGTCGATGTCGGCGAGCGCGAGGCACACCGGGGTGCCGGCGTCGGTGGCGAGCAGGTCGGTCAGCCGCTCGTCGAGGTAGCGCCGGTTGTAGGACGCGGTCAGGCTGTCGCGCCGGCTCTGCTCGCGGGCCTCCGCGTGCTCGCGGCGGAGCCGGTCGAGCTCGTCGGCAGGGCTGGGCACGGACGTGCCGTGCAGCAGCCGGACGGCCTCGCGCAGGTGCAGGTAGGCCTGCTCGTAGCGGCGGTGTTCGGCGAGCCGTTCCGCGGCCGCGGTGTGCAGGGCCGCGCGGGCCGCGGGCGAGGCCGGGGCGAGGTCGTCGGCGACGGCGGCCGGCTCGGCCGGCGCCGGGGTGGCCCGGCGCGCGGAGCGCACGAGCCTGCGCACCGTCCATGCCGTGTCGGTCATCGTCCACCTCCCCGGTCGCTGCCGCCCACTGGGACTGTTCATCGGTGGCACGGCGGAACCGCTTGAGACGTACGCGGCGCCGGCACCCGTTCGGCGCCCCTGTTCCCCCGGGACGGGCTAACGCATGATCGCCCCGGGGTCGCGGCGATCAACCGCCGGAGTGCTCCACGTCCGCCCCGAAGGGGACCGAGGGGTCGTCCGGGTCGTCGAGCCAGTGTTCGGGCAGGACGACGCGGCCCGGTGATCCCTGCCGCCCGCGCGGGCCGTCGGCCTCGGCCGGGAACGGCTCGGACGGGTCCAACTGGGACAGCAGCTCGTCGAGGTGGTCGATCGACTCGACCATGCCGAGGCTGCGGCGCAGCTCCGGCCCGACCGGGAACCCCTTGAGGTACCAGGCGATGTGCTTGCGGACGTCGCGGATGCCCTTGTGGTCGCCCATGTGCTCGCAGAGCAGGACCGCGTGCCGGCGCAGGGTGGCCGCCACCTGGCCCAGGTCGGGCGGGGCGGGCAGCGCGCGGCCGGCGAAGGCCGCCTCGAGGTCCCCGAACAGCCACGGGCGGCCCAGGCAGCCGCGGCCGACGACGACGCCGTCGCACCCGGTGCGGGCGACCATGTCCAGCGCGTCCTGCGCGGAGAAGATGTCGCCGTTGCCGAGGACCGGAACGTGCGACGGGACGGCCTCGCGCAGCCGCGCGATCGCGCTCCAGTCCGCGGTGCCGGAGTAGCGCTGGGACGCGGTGCGGGCGTGCAGCGCGACGGCCACGGCGCCCTCGTCGACGGCGATCCGCGCGGCGTCGAGGTAGGTGTGGTGCTCGTCGTCGATGCCGATGCGCATCTTCACCGTGACCGGCCGGTCGCCCGCCCCGGTGACGGCGGCCCGCACGATCCGGCGGAACAGCTCCCGCTTGAACGGCAGCGCCGCGCCGCCCCCGCGGCGGGTCACCTTGGGCACCGGGCAGCCGAAGTTCATGTCGATGTGGTCGGCGAGGTCACGCTCGACGATCATCTCCGCGGCCCGCTGCATCGACACCGGGTCGACGCCGTAGAGCTGCATCGAGCGCGGGTGCTCGTCGGCGTCGAAGGCGATCATGCGGAACGTCAGCGGGTTCTTCTCCACCAGCCCGCGGGCGGTGATCATCTCGCAGACGTAGTAGCCGGCGCCCTGCTCGCGGCAGAGCCGCCGGAAGCCGGGGTTGGTGATGCCGGCCATCGGCGCGAGCACCACCGGCGTCGTCACCTCGAAGGGGCCGATGCGCAGCGGGGGCAGCACGCGCTCGCGGAGGGCGGGGGTGTCCGTCCGCTCGTCGCGGACGCTGTCCAGCACGGTCACGCCGACCATTGTCCCAAACACCGGTGGCCGGACGCGTCCGGGCGCGTCCGGGCGGTCGGCGGGCGACGGCCACGGGCGCCCCGCCGTCGACGGGGACGCTCGCCGGCGGGTCCACCGGGGCGGGGGTCGGCTACCGTGGGTGGTGTGACAGCCGAGGTGGCCGAACGCCCGGACGACGCCCTGGACGCCGTCGCCGAGCCCGTGCCGTGCACGCGGTGCTCGAACACGGCGCTGCTGACGATCGTCGGGCGCTGCGCGGACTGCATCTCCGACATGGGGCGCAACCACCCCGAGGAGCGCGAGGCGTGGAAGCGGGAGCTGACCACGGCGATCGAGAGCCGCGGGCAGTAGACACGCCCCCGCGGTGACGGTGTCGTCGTGACGAGATCGGTGGTTGCGGACGGTAAGGTGGGCTCGGGTTCGCCGTGACCGGCCGGGGGTAACCGGCGGTGGATCCCGCCCGGTGCGACGGTGGCGGTCAGGGGCCTCTAGCTCAATCGGCAGAGCAGCGGACTTTTAATCCGCGGGTTCGGGGTTCGATCCCCCGGGGGCCCACATTCTCCCAGGTCACGAGCCTGACTCCTCGGAATCGTCAAGATCCACCCCCGGATTACCCCCGGGATTGCTGAACACCTCCAGGACTCCGGCGGCCCCGGTCTGGGCGACCTTGCGGCCGAAGTAGTTGTCCTGGGTCATCGAGATCTTGGCGTGCCCGAGCTGGTCGGCGGCCTGGCGCGCGGTGAGGCCGGCCTCGTCCATGAGAGTCGCCACTGTCTTGCGGTAGACGTGGGAGGTGACCCACTCGTACCCGGCTGCGTCGAAGATCTTTCGTAGGTCCGACTGGGTGTTCGACGGGTCCCGCAGCCCACCGTGCGGCGCGGTGAACACGACCTCCCACTCGTTCGGCACGCTCGCGGCACGTCGACGACGAAGCATCGCCACCGCCCAGCCCGGCAGCTCCAGCGTGCGGAAACCGCTCTTGCTCTTCGGCCGGGGCTTGATCGTGAGGCCCTGGCCCTTGATCCGGACGACGGTGCCGCGGACCTCGACCGTCGCGGCGTCGAGATCGAGCGACGGCCAGGTGATGGCGGCTGCCTCACCGATACGCAGGCCGGTCGAGAGCATGAAGTCGGTGAAGTCGACCAGGTCCCATTCCCTGGCCTTCGGATTCGCGCTGATCCTGCCCCGGAGGTCGATGGCCTGCACCACGGTCAGTGACCGGGCGGACGAGGTGGTGTTCTCGATCCGGCCGACGTCGCGCACGAGATTGCGGTCGAGCGCGTCGTGACGGACTGCCAGGCCGACGAGACCGCTGAGCACCGTGCGAGTGGTCTTCGCGGCACCGGCCCCGTACCGGTCGTGGACCTCGACCACCAGGCGATCGAGACGGGATACGGTCAGCTCACGGACCCGCAGCATGCCGACGCCCTCGCGGACGTGCCGGTCCCAGCGGTAGCGGTAGGCCTCGGCAGTCGTCGGTGAGCGCTTGCCCAGCCGGACGGCGCGGTCCATCTCGGCCAACCACAGCTCCCCGAGGTCGCGCACGGTCGAGTCGCGGGTGACCTCACCACCCCGGGAGACCCGGCCGCGGTCGCGTAGGGCCAGCCGCAACGCGTTCTCGGCGCCGGACCGGCTCGGGCCGGTTCGCTCGACGTCACGCACGACCCCGTCGTGATCGCGGTAGCTCGTCCGGGCGCGGTAGCGCTTCTGCCCGAGCTGGTAGACGCGGATGCGGCCGTGCGTGCCGATCGGCAGGGGAGGGCGTGCCATCAGGCCACCTCGTCCCGCAGCGACGCGACCCACTCGCGGACGTCGTCGGGGATGTAGCGGACGTGCTTGCCCATCCGCCGGCCCCGGGGCCCGTAGCCCTGGCAGCGCCAGCGGTAGAGCGTCTGGACGGGGATGCCGAGGTACTCGGCGACATCCTTGACGCCCCACAGCTTCTCGATCCCGTTCATGAGGTCCTCCCGAGGTGTGTGCGGTCGGTGCTGCGGGTCTGGCGTTGCTCGCGTCGGCGTTCGGCGATGCCGAGTGCAATCTCTCGTTCGGCGTCGTTGCGGTGGCCGATGTGGACGACGGCCCAGTCGTTGACCACCAGCACCGATCCGGGGTCGGCCGGAGTGTCGAGGGCGGCGAGGGTCTCGCCGAGCCGGTAGGTGCGCCGGTCCCCGCGGATTGCACCGAAGGTGGTCGAGTAGGCGCGGGATTTGGTGAGGAAGTGGCCGCGGAACCCGAGCATGTGCGCCCAACGGCGCAGGTTCAGCCCCTCGTACTGCTCCTGGCCGCCGAGCTTCCAGGCGGTCTCGATCAGGCGCCGGTGGTGGGGGGTGATGTCGAGGTGGTCGAGGTGGGCGATGTCGCGGATGGGCCGGTCGGTGGCCTCGGACTTGCCGGTGCCCTTGGTGGCGTACTTGGCGACGTAGGCGGCCAGCGCTGAGTCGGTGATCTCGCCGTCGTCGTTCTCCAGCGCCGCCGCGGTCGTGCTCGTGATAGGCCGGATGTCGACCTGCGTCCCCCAGGAGAGCGCCTGCGGGGTGCCGTCGGGCCGGTCGACGGTCAGTGACACGTCGTGTGCTGCGTCCCGGATAGCGGCGTGGAGCGCGTCGGCGGTGATCCCGGCGGGTGGGGCGGTCCAGGGTCCGTCGGGGCCGTCGAGGCGGATGACGGCGTGGAAGTGGACCAGTCCGCGGCGCTGGTACTCGGCGACCTTGGCGTAGGACAGGCGGGCGTGGTCGCGGAAGTCATGGACCTTGACGCCGAGGATCTGGGCGAGGAGGCGGCGGAGGCGGATGGCGAAGCGGTTCCACAGGACCCCGGAGTGCGCCTGCCAGAGGACCGCGCCGATGTAGTCGTGGGTGTCCGGGTCGAGGGCGCAGCCGACGCGGGGGTCGTCGCGGTGGTGCTTGTCGCCGCAGCGGCAGGGGATGACGAGGCCGCGGGCGGTGACCCGGCGGGTGTGGACCGGCCCGAACGACGGCGCGGTCAGCGTGACGAACAGCCGCGGGTGTGCGGCGGCGGTGTCGGGGACGCCCTTGCCGCCGGTCATCCCCGAGCGCAGGAGGTGATAGGCGTCGGAGGCGTAGCGGTCCGAGCAGGCCGGACACACGCTTGCGCGCCTGTTCCCGCACGGGGCCAGGATCTTGCCGTCGCGCTCGGCGAGCACGGTGCCGGTGGCGCGGTCGTAGATCCGCGAGGAGCCGGTCAGGTGGATGGGGGCGGCGCATCCGCCGATGGCGGTGACTTCCCGGCGCCAGGTCTGGAAGCCGTCGGAGCGCAGCAGGTGGGACAGGTCGTGGTCGTGTGGGGTGGTTGTGGCAGCCGTCATCACGGCATCCCTCCCGGGGATGGTTCGTGGCGGTGGGTTGGGGTGGCGCCGGCCCCGCCGGGAGCTGGTCTCGTCTGCGGCGGGGCCGGGCCGGATTGCCGGGGTCAGCGGCGGTAGAGGCGGTGCTCGTGCTCGATCTCGACCGGGCCGGGCGTGTAGCCGTGGTAGCGGGCCAGGAGCCGGGCAGCGGCCCGGTAAGACGATGCGTGGCCGACGGTGGCGCCGTGGTCGTTCTCGACGCGATAGCGGCCGCCGTCGCGCAGCACCGTGCCGCCCTGCCCGGTCGTGCCGAGGCAGACCAGCGCCTTACCGGGCTCGACCACATCGACGCCGATCACACCCGTGGAGCGCTGCGGTTCCTTCGTGGTCTCCGGTGCCCGTGTCGGTTCCGGGATGGGCCGGAGGTGGTCCCAGCGCGACACCATGTCCCGGGTCGCCTTGAGCACGAGCACTGACCGGGCCGGGCTCTCCGTGCCGTTGTGGTGGACGTGATGGATCCCGCCGAGCCGCAGGTGCCCGGTGTCGAGAAGCTGACCGACGGTGTCCCCGTCATGCCTGGCCAGCACCTCAGCGCAGCCAGGTCGAGCCGGGTCCGCGCGCAGCACCAGGCCGGTGCGCTCGATGACGAACAGCCCCGGGTCCTGAACCAGGCCGACGATGCGGGCGACCTCGCGCGGGTCCTGGGTCACGGCGGGGCCGTGGTCGGTGGTCTCGACGGTGACCGGGTCCCCGAACAACGCCCCCTGCACGGTCCCGGTCATGCGGACCACCACCAGGTGGCGCGGGCTTCCCATGACCACTCTCGGGCGAGCTGGCGGACCACGTACCACTCCGCCACGACCGCACCAGCCGTCACAACCCAGAACCAGCCCGACGCTGACCCGAGGTAAAGCCACGTAGCGCCGACGATCAGTACGAAGAGCAGGGTGAACCTGGCCCAGGTGCGGAGCACCCATGCGGTGGTGGTGCCCATCAGGCGGCCCCCTGCTCGGTGTCGAGGTCGATCACGTCCGCGTCCGGCGGTGGGGTGCAGCGGGTCACCAGCTCGGTGATGTCGTCGTCGGAGACGAACGCAGCGCGGAAGCGCACCGGGAGGCGGGAGCCCTTGTCAATCACGAACCCGATCCCGGCGTGGCGGGCGTCGCCGGGGATCTCATCGGCCAACGCACCCCGCTCCCGAGCGCCTTCCCCGAGGACCATGTCGACGTGGGAGGCAGCGGTGACGCCCAGGCAGATCCGTTGGGTGAACAGCTCCCGCACGTCCACGACGTCCTTGGAGGGCTCCTGCAGGTAGCCGTGGACCGCGAACAGCGACGCCCGACCTTGGGTCATCACTTCGGCCAGCAGCCGCAGTGCGTCTCGGACGGAGGTGCGGTCGCCGTAGGCGGTGAGCATGGCCATCTCGTCGATGACCAGCAGCTCCACCGGCGTGCCGGTGCTGGGGGTGCAGGCGCGGATGTTCTGGTCGCGCATGTCGTCCTGCCGGTCGCGCATCGCATCCCGGAACTCCGTGAGCAGCTCCAGCGCGGCGGGCATGGTGGTGGCGTAGCGGTGGAACAGCGGTGCGCCCTGCTCGGTCTCCACCCCACCCTTGAGATCGACCATCCACACGCGGACGATGCCGTCGCGGATGCACGGCCCGACCCCGCGCAGGGTCGACCAGAGGACGGAGCCCTTCCCAGAGCCGGAGGCGCCGACCACGAGGCGGTGTCCGCCGATGACGGGCGCGGTGAAGGGCTCGCCGCGCTCGTTGTCCCCGATCTCCACGGCACCGAGGTCCACATCGTCGACCTGCTCGGGGATGTCCGGGGCCGGGATCGTGCGAGTGAACGGCATCTCCCACTCGATCACGATCGCCACCACGCCCGGTCGGTGGCGGGTGATCGCCACCCGGTGCGCGATCAGCGCCTCCCACAGCACGGACGAGCGCTCCTGCCAGTAGGCGACATCCTGCCCGCGAACGATGCGGACGTACACGGTGTCGATCGACGCCGAGGAAGAGCGGACCCGCAGCACGCGGGGGACAAGCAGATCGCCGGTGTGGCGGTGCTCGCGGGTGAGTCCGGTGTCGGACATGAGCTGGGCCCAGCGACGGCCGCGGTAGACCGTCCAGCGCCGCCAGGTGGCCCGTAGGGCGGGTGCGGCGAACCGATCGAAGGTGGCCGGGTGGGCACGGCCCCAGACCGCCACCGAGGCGACCAGGACGCCGAGCCCGAGTCCGGTGACGAACGGCCCGAGCGTCAGGACCAGGCCCAGGACGACGAGCGGGACGGCGACGAAACCGGGATGCCGTGCGGTCCAAGCCAACGCCTGGAACTCCCGACCCGGAGGCCGAGACGCACGCCCGACATGGGTACGAGCCGGGCCGTTCATACGTGTTGCAGAGCTACTACGCTTGTTCACTGCTACCAGTCCTCACGAGAGTTTGTGTCGGGTAGCAGGGGCGCCCGCTGTGTGTTTCCGCCAAGAATCAGTGCAGCGGGCGACCCCACCACCCAGAGATGGGTTACTTCTGTTCGCGCAAAGCCCCACGCGCCGAATCGAGATGCACGGTCAGGTGGGCAACGTCGCGGGCGAGGTTGTCGTGGGTGTTCTTGAACCCACCCGTCCGATACGGAATCCCGCGCAACGAGCGCCGGAGTTCGCGCATCGCGGCATCCAGTTCCTCGACGGTGCGGTCCACAGCCTTCGACATCACTTCCTCCACTCGCGGGAGACCAACTCGGCCTCCCACTTCTTCGCCGCCGACGCCATCACCCGCAGCGAGGCGTGCGCGGTCTTCGCTGAGGCCCGGATCTCCTCCGGCGACGCAGTCGACCAGTGCTCCCCCTGAGCCCCGGCCTTCGCCGACATCCCCTTGCCGGAGCGCTTGGACTTCGAGTCGCTGGCCTTCGCAGCGACCTTGTCCGCCTCGGCGAGAGCGTCCCCGACCAGCTGCAAGGCCCGCCAGAACTCCCCGTACTTGCGCAAAGCGCGCCGGTTGACCTTCGGCAGCGTCTTGACCCGGTCCCGGGCCCCGAGGTTGATCGCCATGCCGTTCAGACCCCCTTGCGGATCGCGAGCTGGGCCAGGCGCAGGCCCTCGGCGACCCCGGCCCGCCACGCCTGCTCCGTCGCCACCACCGGGTGCTCGGTGCGGGACCAGCGGCGCCGCTCGATCTCCAACCGTCGCACCAGCCGACCCACACCGCTCGTGACCCGCGGGCGGGTACTCGTGTTGGTGTTCATGCCGTGATCTCCATTCCGACCGACGGCCGCGGGCCGTGGGTCTCGCCGTCTCCGAAGCAGCCCGGGCAGACCCCGGAACCACCACACACCCCACACTCGATGCTGTTGATCGAGTCGCCGTAGCCGTCGCACACATCGCAGGACCGGCTACCGCTGCATTCGCCACACACCACCGCAGATCACCCCTGGTCGAGGACACAGGTGTCCCCGTCTCGGAATTACTGGGAATTGCCGGAACACCATTCCGGCGCATGGATTGGGCCGCTCTATCAGGCGGCCGGCCCGCACATCACTGCGGGCGACACCGACGACTCAGAGGTCGGTCAGGAGTGGTTCTCGTCGTCCTTGCCCCGCCGCATCGGCGCGGGAGCGGGGTGGGCGTGCTTGAGGCCCATCGCCTTGAACGCGATCCCCGACACCGTCCGCCCGTCCGCGGACTCGATCGAGTACGGGTTGATCTTCGGGTCGATCAGCTGCACCCGGGCGTCCTCTCCGAACCCGTCCCCCGGGTCGGCGGTCAGGGTCACCTTGATCTCCTCACCCTTCGGCGCCCGCTGCCCGGCCTGGACCTGGAGCTTGGCGAACAGCGACACCACGAACTGTGTCACCCCATCCCGATCCGTGACCGGCACCTCCGCCCCGTTGGCGTCCTGACGGGTCTTAGGTGCGGGCGGCTCCACCACCGTGAGCTTGAAGCCGTCGAGCACCACCGGAAGATCCCTCATCGCTCCACCTCTCGTCGTTGATACCCCTAAACCCTTGCTCAGTCAGACAGCTTGTTCAGGGGGCTAAACAAGCATGGCGTCGGGCGTGGTCCTTGTCAAGGGGCCTAAACTGGCGGGCGTGGTTGATGTTGATGAGGAGTTCCACGCGCTGCGTTCGGAGCCGGATCCGGTCCGACGCGGTCGGCGTGCAACCGACCTGCTGGCTACCTACCAGCAGCGATCGGTGGAACTCGCGCGCATCCGCCGCGCCGCGGTCGAAGAGGCTCGTGACCAGCTCGGCGGCAGCTACACCGAGGTGGCCCGTGCGTTCGGCCTGACCAAGGGCAGGATCACCCAGATCCGGAACACCGCGCCCCCGCCGCATCGGGCGTTCTTCGGCGTCGGTCCGCTCGACATCGCACTACCCGGCCGGCGCCTGCTCGACCGTCAGGACGTCGTCATCGCCACCGAGGACGACGCCACCGGTGCCTACCTGACCGAGGAGACCGAGCGCCTGGCGTTCACCGTCGAGCGTCGCATCATCGACCCGCGGCAGGAGTGGGAACCCGGGCGCGACGCCGTGGTGGTCTGCGGTCCCGCGTCAGCGCACATTGGGAACCTGCTCATGCAGCGCGACCCGCTGCTCACGATGTCGATCGGCGACGGCGCCCGCTGGGCCATCATCGACCACGAGACCGGCGAGCGGTTCCTGTCCCCGATGGACGACGAGCAGCCCAGCCGCGCAGACGTCGCCTACGTGGCCCGCCATGCGATGCCCTCTGGCGCTGTAGTGGTCCACATTGCCGGGATCCACGCCCTCGGGTCGGTGGGAGCGGCGCACTACCTCATGGAGCACGTGCCCGAACTGTGGGCCGAGTTCGGTGACGACTCGTTCAGCATGGCCATCGGGGGACAGTTCCACGAGCTGAACCCCACCGGTTTGGACGTCCTGGTGCCGCCCCGACGGTGGCCCCAGTGAGCATCCACGGTGCGCTGCTACCGGCCGGATCACCTCCCGGGCAAGACCGGTGGATCGCAACACCGCACGGCATCGTCGTGCTCGACGGTGCCACCGCAAGCGCACCCGAGGTCCCACCGGCTGAGCGCTACGTCGACACCCTGCTTGACGCCCTGGCTACCCGACTCGCAGGCCGCGACGAACTGCCTGACGTCATCGCGGAGGCGATCGCCGACGCCACGGGCACCCTAGGAATCGCACCCGGGGGAGGTCCGTCATCGACTGTGGCCCTGCTCCGGTGGACCGAGACAACCATCGAGGTGGCGGCACTCGGTGACAACACCATCGTGCTCGGACTGAACAGCGGGGGAGAGGTTCGCCTTCGCGACGATCGCCTCTCCACCGTCGCCCCAGCCGCCCGCCGGAACTACCACGAGCGCCTACGCCACGGCCACGGCTACGACGACGGACATCGCGACCTCCTGACCACCATCCAGCGCAGCGAAGTCCAGGCCCGCAATACCCAGGACGGCTACTGGATCGCCGAAGCCGACCCCGCCGCGGGACACCACGCCGAGACCATGCACCTTCCCAACGAATCCGTTTCCTGGGCCGTCATCGCCACCGACGGCGCTCAGCGGGTCATCGACCATCTCGGCCTGCCCTGGGCTGATGTTGCCGCCAGCGACGATACGGAGCTCCAAGCTCTGCTTGACCGGCTGCACCGCTGGGAGACCGAGAACGACCCGAACGGGCAGGCCCTCCCACGAGCCAAGCCGCACGACGACAAGACCCTCGTCGTCTGGCAGCCCAACCGAGCATGACCAGCATCCCGCGCCACTCCGTGGCCGTAGCCGGGGTCACCGTACGCGAAGACGGACGCATCCTCGTTGTGCAGCGTCGCGACAACGGCCACTGGGAAGCGCCGGGCGGGGTCCTCGAACAGGACGAGACCTTCGAGCAAGGTGTCGTCCGGGAGATCGCCGAAGAGACGGGTGTGACGGTCGCCGTCGACCACCTCAGCGGGGTCTACAAGAACATGACCATTGGCGTCGTCGCCATCGTCTACCGCTGCCACTTCGTCTCCGGCGCGCCGACGACCACCGCGGAATCGCAGCGCGTCGAGTGGCTCACGGCTGACGAGGTCGAGGACCGCATGATGCCCGCCTACGCCGTCCGGATTCTCGACGCGCTCACCGCGGAACCCTGCTCGCGAGCTCACGACGGGACGATCGTCCACCCCTGCTGAACAGCACGAATCGCACCATCGGGCGGCGACAGCGCTCGCCGTGTCTAGACCTTCCATTCGGTATCAAGGCGGCGCTTTCAGCGCCGCCGATGAGTGTCCGCGCAGCGCGTGCGGCCTCCGGCCGTTCCCCGCGCGGACACTCATCGGCGCATGCCTCTATTCTTCGGCCGCCGCAGAGAGTCGAATCGAGGGAAGCGCCTCTACAACCCGCCTCGTCTCAATACTCACCGTGACAATACGCTTCAGAAGATCGACGATGTATCTGGGTTCCCGCTGCTCCACAGCCCACATGTTCGGGTCATTCACCAGCCCGGAGTTCTTGTCGGCAGGCTTCAGCTGGTACCGGTCCATGACCCACTCGATTGCGGACCTTGGGCCAACGGTGTAGGCGTAAGCCTCGTCCGGGATCCCGTGAAGGCTGACATTGCTGTTTACTACAATCGTAGTCCGGTCGATCTTCTTCGTTTGCGCATTCTTTGCGAATCGCATCTTCTGAACGGTAAATGTACGTGGATCCGCAGGCGATCCTGCTACTTCCTCCCGGAGGGGGTACGGATTGACTGTCTCGTATCCTACGTGTAGATCTGCTAGGAGCCTGCCGGCCGCGGCGAAATGCTCGAACGCGTCGACCATCGGAATGCGAGGCAGAACCTTCTTCAAGTCTCCAAAGTACTTGGCCTGGTACTCGGGACTGTGTAGCAGTCCGTACACGTAGAAGAAGATATCGTCCTTCGTCGTCGATCTTCCGTAAGTCCGACGGTACTTGGCCAAGATTGAGTCGGGAATATTATCTACACGCCTGAAACCGCCCACGACGTCCGACTGGTCAAAAAGCTCAAGGCCTCCGTCATCAGGAACCGACTCATAGCTCCACCGCGGAAATACTTGGCCACCGCTACCCGCGCCCGTGACGTGAAGGTCCGGGAGCCTGTCGACCATTAGAACCGAAAAGGGAACGTCTGAACCCATTCCGACGTTGTAGATGCACAAATTCTGATGTGAGCCCGTCGGGAAAATTCGACGCAAGCGCCCCTCGATGTGATTGAGCGCTTTATTGTAGTATGCGTGCACCTTAGTGAAGGGGCGGTAGACGGCCGTCGTGAAGGCTGAATTATCTACTTCGATCGCTTCACCTCTCTTGTGGCGCTGCCGGAGACTATTCGTCCAACTGATCCGTCGAGGATTGAGGTCGATTCCTCGTCTATTTCTTAAATCAGAGTTGAAAGCCTCAGCGGTTGTGAGGATGTTGGCTCTCAGTTCTGGAGCCGAGAAGTTGTACACCCACGAGTCGCGCCCTGTCTCCAGCCCTCGTGAGTACGTTGTGAAGACAGACTCTCGCCCCGTAAGCTTGTCACCGATCGGGTCGTACTTATCAAAGTCGTCGTCACGCTGGTCGAACCAGTCTCCGTACTTGTCTGGCCAACGCTGTTCCCAGTCAATGTCGGGGAAGAGACTAGAGCCAACGACATCAAGTTTCTGCCTCGCGGTCAGGTAATCAGCTACCTGACTGTAGTACACCGCGCCGGCAGTATCAGCGGAATGCGCGCCAGGTCGCTTGACGAGAAACGTGATCGCGATTGTTGTGCGCGAACCTCCCGATCCCTTGCGGCCATCTTCGAAGATGGGCCGCCCTTCTTTGCGCCCATTCTCCCCAGCGATACGGCCGTTACCGCGCAGATTGAATACGTAGATCGAATCGAATTCGTCGACGAGGCATTTCCGAAGTCCGCCCATGAGATTGGAGTCCAGATAGCCCCCGTTCGAAACATAGGCGATGACTCCCTGATCTCCAAGACGGTCGGATGCCCATCGGATCGCTCGGATATACGAGTCGTACAGGGCGTTATTGCCGCCCCTGCCGCGGCCCTTATTATAGGTGGAGTCGATTCGGCTATCGAGCGTCGGGTACTTCAATTTCTCATTGCCGTCATTAGCGGTAGTCTGCCCGACTGAATAGGGCGGGTTTCCGGCAATGACGCGAATCGGCATCTGCTTCTGCTTGACGACGCGATCATTATTCCGAACGAAGACCGAGTCGTCTAGTGCATCATCGAACTCGTGCATCTGGAAGGTGTCAGTCAGCACGATGCCATCGAATGGCTGGTAGTCGTGCCCAATCGTGTGCAGCAGACCGTGGAATGTCGTCTCGATGTTGACTGCGGCTACGTAGTAGGCGAGGAGATTGATCTCGTTCGCGTGCAGCTCGCTCGTGTACTTTCGCATAAGAGCATTCGGCGAGATCAAGTCGGACTGTAGAAGTCGAACGATGAAAGTTCCCGTGCCAGTGAAGGGGTCAAGAAAGTGCACGCCCTCGTCGTTCAACGATGCGTCAAATTCGGACCGCAGTAGGTGATCGACTGAGCGCAAAATAAAGTCCACGATCTCGACGGGAGTGTAGACAATGCCGAGAGATTCAGCCGTTTTCGGAAATGCGTTCTGAAAGAAGCGCTCGTAGAGCTCGGTGACGATTCGTTGCTTACCTTCACCGTTGTCGATTCCGGCAGCGCGCATTCGAACAGAAGCGTAGAAGGAATCTAGGGACTCCGACTCCTTTTCCAATCCTGAGCTATCGAGGGCGTCTAGCATCTCCTGCATGACAACAGCGACCGGGTTAGTGGCCGAGAAGCTAGTAGACTCGAAGAGTGCGTCGAACACTGGCTTCGTAATAATGTGCTGGGCCAGCATCTCGATCGCGTTGGCCTCAGTAATCGAATCATTCAGATTTGCCCGCAGGGCATCGTGGAATGAAGAGAACTGACCTCTAATCTCACCGGCGCTGTCATCCTCAAGAGCAGTGCGAATTCGAACAACGTGGCGGTCCGCAATATCCGCGATATCACGCGCCCAGTCCTCCCAGTAGCGTCGATCGCCCACCTTGGACACAATCCTGGCATAGATCGCATCGCGCCACTCGTCGGACCATGTCAACGGTATTTGAGTTTGAGCGCCCTGCTGTTCCCGCGCACTGCCGCCATCGAGATCCGCAGATCCAATGCCAATGACTTGAAGCTTGTCGTCCTTCGAGCGGTTCAGCTCGATCTTGTTTACCATCGCGTTGAAACGGTCATCGTGGGCACGGAGTGCCTGCAGGACTTGCCAGACGACTCGATACTTTGAGTTGTCGGAGAGGGCATCCTCTGGCGGCATGTCAGCCGGAACGCCAATCGGCAAGATTACGTATCCGTACTCTTTTCCTTCGGCTCTTCGCATGACTCGGCCGACGGACTGAACAACATCGACAACTGAGTTGCGAGGGTTGAGGAAGAGAACTGCGTCGAGGGCTGGCACGTCTACGCCTTCAGAAAGGCACCGGGCATTCGACAGGATCCGACAGGTATTGCCTTGGACGTCGGCCTTCAGCCAGTCGAGGAGTCGATTCCGCTCAAGTACGTTGAACGTTCCATCGACATGCCGCGCTTCACATTCAAGACTGTCGGCATCTTGTGCAGCTAGCTGATCGCTCACAGTCTCGAAGAGGCGAGCAATCCGCTTAGATACTCGGATGTTTTCCGCGAAGGCGACTGCTCGCCTCATAGGCTGAAGGTCAACTTGGAGTTTTGACTCGTCAACTCCACGTTTCGCCAGCCCGCTCCAGCATCCCACCAACTTTGCGGCGTCATCTAGACCTAGCTCGTGGTCATCGTCGGAAAGCTGCTGCTGGAACTGTCGAGAGACGACGCTCTCGTCGACCGCTAGGACGAGGACCTTATAGTCGCTAAGCAGGCCCTTCTCCACTGCCTCTCCGAACCCGAGCCGGTGGAATTCAGGCCCGAAGAGGTCGGAATCATCCATCGAGGCCAAGACCGCGGTGCCTTCGGCCGCTTTTGTCTTGCTCGAATCATCATAGATTCTCGGAGTGGCTGTCATGTACAGTCGTCGCTGTGCTCGAATAAATTTCGAGTTATGGACTCGTACAAATGAAGACTCGTCAGCGCCAGCTAGCGTCACGCCGGTTGTTCGGTGCGCTTCGTCGCAGATGACAAGATCGAACTCGCCAATTCCTTGTTCCTGCGCCGCGGCTACTGCTGCGATGGATTGGTAGGTCGAGAATACTACTGTCATCGCATCCTGGGAGGATGTCGCCCCAATCTGCTCTACGAGTTTCGACGCATTCGTTGTAGCCGGGTATTCCAGGTCGACGCTACTCATATCTTCGCCGCGACCTCGGCCGACCTTCACGTCTGAGCAAACGGCGAAAGACCGCAGATCGACTACAGACTCCTGAACCCATTCTCGGATGCTCTGGGAGAGCAAGGAGATCGAAGGGACTAGAAAGAGCACGCGTCCGCCCGGCCCGACGATGTCCTCCGCGAGCCGTAGGCTCGTGAACGTCTTGCCTGTTCCACAGGCCATTATCAGCTTGCCGCGTTCGGAGGACTGAAATCCCTTCCTTACGTCCGCCACAGCGGTAAGTTGATGAGCGCGAAGCTTCTTCTTCTCCTTCGTAGGAAGAGTTGCAGGCTTCGACCACTGGAAGTGGTCCCAATCGATGACACTATCGTTCAGAGTTGAGACGTCCAACCGCTGCGTAACTATATGCTGATCCTTGAGTGCATCTTCTGCATGCTCCGACCACGAGTCACTCGTAGTGACGATGATTCGTCGACTGAAAGAGGTCTTTCCTGAAGCAGTAAAGAATGAGTCGAGATCACTCTTTTGGACTCGATGATTCGCAGAGTAGAATTTGCATTGGATGGCGGCGAGTTGACCGGTCCCGCGCTCCTCCGCCACGAGGTCGATTCCCGTGTCGCGCTTTCTGTCGCGAGCTGGCCACTCAGACCATAGCCAGACATTCTCGAATTGAGCCGACCAGACCGGGTCGGTGCGCATGTACGCCTGCACCAAGCGCTCGAAGCGATCGCCCTTGTCTCGTTCGTCGAGGGCAGTCTCACGCAGATCGTCGAGGAGGCCCTGGATCGTGATAGCCACGTGGTCATCGTGCACTACGGATCAAGCAACCACGGACCTCGGTGAGTCGCGATGCCGTTACGATCCGTCTACCAGGAAGAGGCCAGGCCCTCGCCGGGCAGGCAGGTCTCCGGGATGGTGGCATCGTGCCATCCCGTCGACCTCCCGGAGGGCGTACCGCACGGACGCCCGTGGGCGGAGCGTGGCATGGTCGGGTGCGGCTGCGTCGAGGGCCGCCCACGGGCGCCCGCACGGTCGGTCTGGCGACAGGTCGACGGGATGGCACGCGGAACGCGCAGGGGAGCGGGCTCGCCCCTAGGTTACCCCCGGGAATCAACGACAGAAGCCGACGACGGACCGTGGCCCGTGGAAGACGCTTCAGCGAGTCCTTGCAGCGCACGATGGGTTACGGCGAACGTCGAGCGTTGCCGGAATTAGTGGATCTTGTCTCCGCGGGTTCGGGGTTCGATCCCCCGGGGGCCCACACAATCACCAGGTCAGGGCGATGCGCCCGGCTCGCTGTCACGATCAGAGTGCGGTTGTGGGACGGGTTTCGTGTCCTCGGCGAACACGTCCTCCAGGACGTCGGCGGTCTGACGGTCGGCGAGCCGGCGGCCGCGATAGCGATCCTGGGGCATGCTGATCTCGGAGTGGCCGAGCTGGTCACTGATCTTTCGGACAGTGACGTGCGAGTCGTCGAGGAAGTTCGCGACGGTCGTCCGCAGGGTGTGGCTCACCACCCGGCCCAGCCGGCATCGGATCGTGGGGTGCAGGAACCAGGCGTCGACCGGACGGCGCCGGGCCGGACGCTCGCGACGACGGCGCCCAGCCCGGCCGTCCGGGATCAGGCTTCGCCCGCCTTCTCCGCCTTGCTCGTCTTCTGCCCCTTCATGCCGGCCCGGACCGAGATGACCACGACGAGGCCGAGCGTGATCCACAGTGCGTACTCGTCCACGGCGAGCACGACGTCCACGGCGTGCTGGCCGATGCCGTAGCCGAGTCCCCCGACCAGACCCGCGACGAGTGCGGCGCCGATCGCGTCGAAGACCAGGAACGGCAGCAGACGCATCCGGCCCATGCCGGCCAGCGCGAACACGGCGGGGGCGGGGACGCCCGGCAGCGCCGCCGCGACGACGGCGAGGGGCTGCACCCAGCGCGGCGCCGACCGCACCCACGCCACGAACCGCTGTGCGCCCGCCCCGGGGGCCCAGAGCTGGATGATCTTCGCCCCCCAGCGGCGGCCTGCCAGCCAGAACAGCCAGTCGAACTTGATCATCCCGAAGACGCCGGCGGCGACCACCAGCCACAGGTCGGCCTCGCCGATCCGGGCGAACGCGGCCCCGGCACCGACCGCGGACAGGCTGCCGGTCACCGCGGCGAGCGCGACGGGGTAGGACGCGATCAGCAGCGGCCGGAACGGCATCGATGCCAGGTTGAACACGACGATCGCGGCCGTCGCGATGATCAGGAACCAGTCGCCGCGTCGCATGGGGCCGTCCCAGGGAGCCACCTTGCGCAGCGCCTCGCGGGCCTCCGCGCGCTCCTCCGGGGTGTAGTGCGCGCTCCGCCATCGGAACCGCCGCCTCGTCGCGGGCGTCGCGGGCGTGCCGTGCGGCGGGGTCTCGACCTCCGAGACGATTCCCTGCACCCGCGTGCCCATGGGGGGCGTGGCGTCCGCCGGACCGGCGGCGTGTGCCGGTCGGGGATTCCCGTCCCGGTGCGCGCCGGTGATCGCGCCGGCCTTCTCGGCTGATCCGTTCGACTCGGTCGTACCCATGGACGCAAGCGCACACGATGCCGCTACGGCATGGTCAAGTGCACGGTCCCGGAACCGGACGCGGCCGCATCGACGGTGACGCAGGTCACGACCACGGCTCCGCCGCTTGAGTGTGCCGCGGCGGCCGGGTGTTCCGTCGGGGACATGATCGAGCTGACCGATGCCGACTACGCCCGCGCCGAGCAGATGCTCGCCCCGTACCGCGCGCGACGCGTGCCGGGGGCGACCGTGACGCCACGGTGGATCGCGGACGGGACGCGGTTCTGGTACCGCGCCGGGTCGCGGTACCTCGTCGTCGACCCGGCCGGGGGCACCCGCCGCGACGCGTTCGACCACGAGCGGCTCGCCGCCGCACTGACCCGCGGGTCCGGGCACGCCGTCGACCCGGCCGACCTGCCGATCACCGCGCTCGACCTCGACCGTCCGGGCGACGGTGCGGTGCGGTTCACCGCGTTCGGGCAGCGGTGGCAGTGGTCGGACCGGGACGGCACCTGCGTGGTCGTCGAGGGCGACGATCCGACGGGACCCGACGAGGTCGTCTCGCCGGACCGGGCGTGGGTGGCGTTCCGCCGTGCCGGCGACGTGTGGGTCCGTCCCCGCGACGGTGGGGACGGGTTCGCCCTGACCGAGGACGCCGAGCCGCACCACGACTACGGCGGGCTCCCCGAGGCGCTCGGCGCGCGTGCGCTGATGCGGGCCCTCGGGCTGGCGCAGCCGTTGCAGCTGTTCTGGTCGCCGGACTCGACCCGGGTGCTCGTCCACCGGCTCGACCAGCGCGCACTGCCCGAGCAGGTGCTCGTGGAGGCGGCGCCCCGCGACGGCGGCCGGCCGGTGGAGCACCGGTCCCGCTACCCGATGCCCGGCGACGAGGCGCAGGCGGTGATGTCGTGGACCGTCCTGGACGTCACCGACCGCAGCGTCGTGCGCCAGCAGGGCGAGCCGTACGTCGTCCTGCACCCGGGTGCCATGACCTACGCCTGGTGGACCGGCGCGAAGGGCGAGGCCGTGCACTTCCTGCAGCAGTCCCGCGACGCGCGCACGCTCGAGCTGCGCCGTCTCGATCCCGCCACCGGCGAGACGACCACCCTGGTCCGCGAGACCGGCGAGACCCGGGTCGACCCGGCGTCGCAGCTCGGCGAGCCGACCATGACGCACGTGCTGGACTCCGGCGAGATCCTCTGGTGGTCGCAGCGCGACGGCTGGGGCCATTTGTACCTCTACTCGGCCGACGGCGAGCGGGTCGACCAGGTGACCCGCGGGCCGTGGCCGGTGCGCAGGGTGCTGTGGGTGGACCAGGACAGCCGCCAGGTCTGGTTCCTGGCCACCGGCCTCGTCGACGGCGACCCCTACGTCCGCCAGATCTGCCGCGTCGGGCTCGACGGCACCGGGTTCACCCGGCTCACCGACGACGACCTCGACCACGACGCCGTCAGCCCGCGGGAGGGTGGTCACCTCGTCGACCGGGCGTCCTCGCCGAGCACCCCGCCGCGCTCGGCCGTGCTCGACGGCGACGGGCGGGTCCTGGTCACCCTGGAGGAGCCCGGTACGGGCGGGCTCGAGGCGCTGGGCTGGACGGCGCCGGAGCGTTTCCGGGTGCTCGCCGCCGACGGCCGCACGCCGGTCCACGGTCTGCTGTGGCGCCCGCACGGTTTCGACCCGCAGCGGCGCTACCCGGTGATCGACCACGTCTATCCGGGTCCGCAGGTGCACCGGGCGGGGCCGTCGTTCGACGTGCCGCACGAGGGGGAACCGGAGGCGCTGGCCGCGCTCGGGTTCGCCGTCGTCGCCGTCGACGGGCGCGGGACCGCCGGGCGGAGCAAGGCGTTCCACGACGCGTCCTACGGCGCGCTCGGCGACGCCGGCTCGCTGGTCGACCACATCGCCGCGATCCGCGAGCTCGGGCACCGCCACCCGTGGATGGACACCGGCCGGGTCGGGATCACCGGGCACTCGGGCGGCGGCTTCGCCACCGCCCGGGCGCTGCTCGCGCACCCCGAGTTCTACTCGGTCGGCGTCGCGGTGGCCGGCAACCACGACATGGGCGCCTACGTGCCGATGTGGGCCGAGTGGTACCACGGCGAGCTCGACGACGAGGCCCGCCGCTCGCTGTCCAACCCCGCGCTGGCCGCGAGCCTGCAGGGCAGGCTCCTGCTGATCCACGGCGAGCTCGACGACAACGTCCTGCCGTCGCAGACCCTGCGGCTGGTCGACGCCCTGATCACCGCGGACAAGGACGTCGACATGCTCCTCGTCCCCGGCGCCGAGCACGCCCTGCTCGGCCGGATGCACTACGTGTTCCGGCAGACCTGGAACTACCTGGTACGGCACCTGCACGGCACCGAGCCGCCGGCGCACCGGCTCGCGCCGCTGCCCCTGCCCGGCGGGCTCGGCTGACGCGCCGGGCATCCGACGGACCGGTCGGCTCGCCCTCGGGCCCCTGGCCGTCGTCGTCCGGCGGCACCCGCGGCGCGGCTGCCCGGCCTCCCGCAGCAGCGCCCCCGGGACCGCGCCCGATGAGTTCGCGACACCCCGGCGGTCGGCCTCCGTATGAGCACCCCCCGACCGAGGACCGCCGGCCGCTTCCACGGCCGCGTCGCACTGATCACCGGAGCGGCCCGTGGCCAGGGACGCAGCCATGCACTCGCCCTGGCCGCCGAGGGCGCCGACGTGATCGCCCTGGACATCTGCCGGGACATCGCGACCGTCGCCTACGACCTCGCCACGCCCGCCGATCTGACCGCGACGACGGACCGGGTCCGGGAGCTCGGTCGGCGGGCGGTCGGGCTCGCGGTCGACGTGCGGGACGCAGACGCGATGGGGACCGCCGTCGACCGTGCGTGCGCCGAGCTGGACGCGGTGCCCGACGTCGTGCTCGCCAACGCCGGCATCGGGCTCATGAAGGGCGCCGACGGGCCCGCGGAGTTCCGCGACCAGCTCGACGTCAACCTCACCGGGGTCTGGAACACCGTGCAGGCCACCGCGCCCCGCATGATCGAGCGGCGGAGGGGCGGGGCGATCGTGCTCACCAGCTCGGCCTTCGGGCTGACCGGGCGTGGCGGGGACGGCCGGGGCGGCAGCGACGGCTACGTGGCCGGCAAGCACGGCGTCGTCGGGCTGATGCGCACCTTCGCGACCTGGCTCGCACCGCACGGGATCCGCGTCAACTGCGTCAACCCGTCGGGCGTCGCGACGCGCATGGTCCTCAACCCCGCGGTCGAGGCGCTCTTCGGCGGCGGCGATGCCGCGCCCGAGCAGCCCAAGGCGACCGACGACGTCGCCAACCTCCTCGACGTCGGTCTCGTGCAGCCCGAGGACGTCACCGCCGCGGTCACGTTCCTCGCCTCCGACGAGGCCCGCTACGTCACCGGCGTCGCACTACCGGTCGACGCGGGCATGCTGGTCCGGTGACCCCCGCGGTCGGGCCGTGCGGTCGGGCCGTGCGCCGGCCCGAGAATGTCGGTGCCCGGGTCTAGCTTCCGCGCGTGCCCGTCGCGTTCGTCCCCGCCGCCGTGCCCGCGCTCGACCTGCACGACTCCGGACGGTGGCGGGAGCTCGGCGTCACGCACTGGCACTGCGGCACCGACGACGTCGCGACCGACGACAAGATCAGGTACTCGGCGGAGCGCTGGCACGGGCTCACCGGCGCCCGCTACGAGCTCCACACCGGCGACCCCCACGAGGCGTGGCGGTTCATGGCCGAAGCCAGGATCAGGACGTGCGCCCGCGGGAGCGACCCGGCGGCCGTCGCCAGGGCGGCCGGGATCGGCTCCCCCGAGGAGTGGGAGCGCGCATGCCGGCTCTCCTGGTGGATGCTCACGCACGCCAAGGGGTTCACCTCGACCGGCATCGTGATCAGCGACGGACGCTCCGTCGATCTCTTCGTCGAGGGCATGACGCCGTACACGTGCAGCCGGCACCCGTAGGCCGGTCGCGCCGTCGTCGGACCGCGGCCCGTCCGTCGGGGCGGCGAGGCCACCTCCTCCCAGGCGTGCAGCGCGTCCGCGGGCGGGACCGCACCGCCCGGCCATACTCCCCGTGTGTTCTCCCGCCTCCACCACATGCAGCTCGCCATGCCCGCCGGCCGCGAGGACGACGCCCGTGGCTTCTTCGTCGACGTCCTCGGCATGACCGAGATCCCCAAGCCCCCGGTGCTGGCCGCGCGTGGCGGGGCGTGGTTCCGGGCCGGCGGCGTCGAGCTGCATCTCGGCGTCGAGGACGACTTCCGGCCGGCTCGCAAGGGCCACCCCGGGATCCTGGTCGAGGACCTCGACGAGGTCGTGCGCCGGCTCGCGGCGGCGGGCCAGGACACCACGTGGGACACGGAGCTCCCGGGGTTCCGCCGCATCTACGCGGCCGACCCGTTCGGGAACCGGCTGGAGTTCCTGCAGCCCCACGCCTCCTGACCGCGGCCGACACCTGCGCCCGCCGGGCTCAGGTGGCCGAGCTGACCGGCAGCGACCCGTCCCGTGGTCGGCCGGTCAGGCCTCGCCGACGGAGGAGACCCCGTAGCGGCGGACGTCGGCGCCGATGATCCGCGTCGCCGTCCCGGCGTCCGGGCCCGACCCGCGGAAGGCCAGCAGGTCCGCCTCGGACTCCCACCGTTCGAACACGTTCACCCGGGCCGGGTCGAGGGAGTCGGCGGTCAGGCTGAAGTCGAGACAGCCCGTGGCGGCCCGGGCCGCGTCCACGACCGGTACGCCGTCGGCGACGAAGGCGTCCCGGTCGTCCGGGTCGGTCAGGAGGTGTCCGGCGATGATCAGCACACCGGTGTGACCGCCGCGCCGTCCGGAACTCATCGCGCCGGTCGACGGTGTCGCGGGTGGACACGGGGCCGGGCCTCCCCGACGGGGCGGTCAGGCGGCCCGGGAGGCCGCCACCCCGACCCCCAGCCCGATCATCGTCACGCCACCGGCCGCGCCCACGGCCGCGAGGCGTCGGGGGGAGCGCGCCAGCCGGTCGCGGGCGGCCCCCGCGCCCAGCGCCCAGACGCTGTCCAGGACCAGCGCGACCAGCACGAACACCGCGCCCAGCAGCACGATCTGCGCGGCGACACCACCGGCCGGGTCGACGAACTGCGGCAGGAACGCCACCAGGAACACGACCGACTTGGGGTTGAGGAGGCCGACGACGGCCCCGTCGCGCAGGGCCCGGACGGCGCCGACCCGGTCCCCGGCCCCCGCCGCGGCGGCCAGCGCGGCCCCGGCCTCGTGCCGGTGCCGGATCGCGTGGATCCCCAGCCACACCAGGTACGCGGCGCCACCGAGCTTCAGCACGGTGAACGCCGTCGCCGACCCCGCGACCAGCGGGCCCAGCCCGGCGGCCACCGCGAGGACCTGCACGACGATCCCCAGCGCGTTCCCCGCGACGGTGGCCAGCGCGACCCGCCGGCCGTGGGCCAGCGCCCGCCCGACGGTGAAGACGACGCTCGGACCGGGCACGGCGACGACCAGCGCCGCGGCGGCGGTGAAGGCGAGCAGGCGGGTGTCCACCGGCCGATGATCCGTCGCGGGGCCCGGGGTGTCGAGCGGCTATCCGGCCCGGTGCAGGTCCCAGCCGGGCAGCGGCGCCCCGGGCGAGCGCCACGCGTGCCGGACCGCGGCGGTGTGGGTGAACACCGGCCCGGGCAGGTCGTCCGGCTCGGCCCAGGTCCAGGCGTCGACGGCGTGCGGCTCGGTCACCCGCAGCCGCGCGCCGGGCGGGGCGGGCACGTGCACCGCGAACGTCACGCCCGACCCGTCGAGCCGCACGCACACGGCGAACAGCGCTCCCGCCGTCGCGACCACGCCGGTCTCCTCGGCCAGCTCCCGCAGCGCCGCGGCGACGACCGCCTCGCCGCCCTCCAGGTGCCCGCCCGGGAACGACCAGCTCGGCGTCTCCCCGTCGGTGACCCGGTGCCCGACGGCGACGAGCCCGTCCTCGCGCTGCAGCACGACACCGACACCGGACACCGGACGCGCGAGATCCACCGCGACAGTGTGCATCCTGGAGCGGTGACCCCCGACCCGGCACCGCTGGCCGCCGCCCGCGCCGCCGTCGAGAACCGGCTCGCCTCGCTGCGCCACGAGCTGGACTCCCTCGCCGAGGAACAGGCCCTGACCAGCCACGACGACGAGCACGACCCGGAGGGCGTCACGATCGCGGTGCAGCGCGCGCAGCTGCAGGGCCTGCTCGCCGCCGCCGAGCGCGAACGCGCCGACCTCGGCCGGGCCGCGGAGCGGATGGCCGCAGGCGGCTACGGCCGCTGCACGGTGTGCGGCGGCCCGATCGCGGCCGAGCGGCTGGTGGCGCTGCCCGCCGCGGCCACCTGCATCACCTGTGCGTCGGTGCCGCGCCGCCGTCGCCGGTAGGGGAGGGGAGCACCGCCGGGGTCGGCGACGCCGCCGTCGTCGCCGGGTCGAAGGGTTCGGGCTCGTCGTCCAGCGTCACGCCGCACCCGGTGAGCAGCACCAGCAGGACCGCCACCGCCGGCGCGCGCGACCACGACCTCACCCGTCCACCCCCGGCAGCTCCACGACGACCCGGGTACCCCCGCCGGGCCGGTCCTCCACGTGCACGCGTCCGTCGTGGCGACGGACGTGCGTGGCGACCAGGGACAGCCCGAGGCCGGTCCCGCCGCCGTCGCCGCGGCTGCCGGCGAGGGTCCCGCGGGCGAAGCGCTCGAACACCGCCGTGCGCTGGTCGGGCGGGATGCCGGGGCCGGCGTCGTCGACCTCGATGCGGGCGTGCCCGTCGCGGGCGGCGACGCCGATGCGGACCGCGCCGCCCCCGTGCGCGTCGGCGTTGTCGAGGAGGTTGCCCAGCACCTGGTCGAGCCGGCGGCGGTCCACCCGCACCGGGACCGGCGCCGGGGCGTCGACCTGCGGCGCGTGCGGCCCGCCGCGCACCGCGACGAGCCCGCGGACCAGCTCGCCGAGCTCGCCGTCCTCGCGGTGCAGCGAGTCGCTGCGGGAGATCTCCAGCAGGTCCAGCACCATCCGGCGGAAGCGGAGGATCTCGGCGTCGAGCAGGTCGACGGCCTCCTGCGCGGTCGGGGGCAGCTCGTCGCGCCGCCGGGTCAGCACCGCGACGGCGTTGACCAGCGTGGTCAGCGGGGAGCGCAGCTCGTGCGACACGTCGGCGGCGAACCGGGCGTCGCGCGAGACCCGCTGCTCCAGGTCGTCGGCGGTGCGGTTGAAGGTCGCGACGAGCGGGGCCAGCTCGGCGTCGGACCCGGCGGGCAGCCGCGCGGACAGGTCGCCGCCGGCGATCCGGGCGGCGGCCCGGGTCAGCGCGGTCAGCGGCAGCAGCGCGCGGCGCCCGGCCCACTGCCCCAGCGTGAGCCCGAGCAGGGTGCTGACCGCGACGCCGACGAACAGCACGACACTGAGGAACCGCAGGTTGGCGTCGAGCCGGCGCATCGGGAAGACCTCGACGAACAGCCCGCCGCCCGGCACCGGCGCGGCGACGACGACGCTCGGCACCCCCGCGACCTGCACCCGCTGCCGGGCCCCGGTGCCCTGCGCGGCCATCGCCAGCAGCGGCGCCGGCAACGCGGCCGGGTCGACGTCGCGGCCGCTGGTCGTCCAGACCCCGTCGCGGCGCAGCGCGACGGTCGTCTCCGGGGTCCCGGCGAGGCCGGTCAGCAGGTCGTCCAGGCCGGTGGTGTCGTCCGCGGCCATCGCACGCTCGACGAGCTGCAGGTTGACCTGGAGCTGACGGGTGGCGCCGTCGACGCGCTGCTCCACCAGGTAGTACGAGGCGAGGTTCCAGGTGACCGTCGCGAACAGGCCGGTCACGACCAGGCAGACCAGCGCGAACGCCACCCCGACCCGGCGGCGCAGCGGCAGCCGGGCGAGCACCGTGCGCGGCCGGTCGAACGCGCTCACCCGCCCCGGCCGGGCGCCGGGACGGGGTCCGGCCGGGGCGGCGGCGCGGGCTCGGCGCCGGTCCGGTACCCCGCGCCCCGCACCGTCAGGACCAGCACGGGACGGTCCGGGTCGAGCTCGATCTTGCGCCGCAGCCGTCGCACGTGGACGTCGAGCAGCCGGGTGTCGCCGTGGTACTCGTAGCCCCACACCCGCGACAGGAGCTCGTCGCGGGTGACGATGCGCCCGCCCGCCGCGGCCAGCTCCGCGAGCAGCCGGAACTCGGTGCGGGTCAGGTGGATCGGTGCGCCGTCGCGGAGCACGAGGCCCTCGTCGGGCCGCAGCTCCAGGTCGCCGAGGACGGTGCGGCGCGCCGACGGCGCGGGGCGGCGGCGGCGCAGCAGCGCCCGGATCCGCGCCGCCAGCTCCGCGGCCACCAGCGGCTTGGTGACGTAGTCGTCCGCGCCGGCCTCCAGGCCCGCGACGACGTCGGCGGAGTCCGACCGCGCGGTCACCATGATGATCGGCAGGTCCCCGGCCTCGCGGAGCCGCCGGCAGACGGTGAGACCGTCGACGCCGGGCAGCATCAGGTCGAGCAGCACCAGGTCGACGCCGGGGTCACCGGCGCGGGCGAGCGCCTCCTCGCCGGTGTGCACGGCGTCCACGTCGAAGCCCTCGTCGCCCAGGGCCAGGCCGAGGGCGCGCCCGATCCGGACGTCGTCGTCGACCAGCAGCACCCGGGTTCGCGGACCGTGTTCGCTCATGATGGGTCGATTCCACCGGATGCGGCACCGCGGCGTCGAACCCGCCGCGGTCTTCCACCCGATCGTCAGACGATCGCAAGCACGGTCAGTGTCGGACGGCGGCGCCGCAGCGCCAGCAGCTCTGCGGCAGCCCGCCGTCGTCCTCCGGCGAGGGCATCGCCCCGCAGTCCGGGCACAACCGGTCCAGCCAGCACACCGGGTCGCCGGCGTCGGCCTCACGGCCGTCGCCGGTGTGTCGTCCGGGCACCGGGGCCCCGGTGGACGGCGTGTCGGGCACGCCGCCATCGGACCACGGGGGTTCCGCCCCGTCCAGGTCTCAGGTCGCGGTGGCACCCCGCCGCGGCGTGCCCACCACCGGCCGCCCGCGCAGCAGCGCGGCGCTGCCGACCAGGGCGACGGCGACGACCGCGAGGGCCGCGCCGACGGCGTCGAGTGCGGCCGCGGCGCCCAGCAGCGCCACCGCGCCGCCGGCCACCAGCGCCACGCGCGAGGCCGTCGTCGACCGGGCCGCGGCCGTCCCCGCGATCCCGACGGCCAGGTGCAGCACGTTCTCCAGCACCGACACGGGCAGCAGCCCGGCCAGCAGCGCGCCGTCGGCCGCGGGCAGCGCCGTCAGTGCGCCCGCGGTGACGCCCGGCACGAAGCCGAGCGCGCCCACCAGCAGGAACACTCCGGCGACGGCCGCAGCGACCGGCTGCACCGGGGTGAAGGGACGGGAGAACCCGCCCGTCGTCCGCATCATCGTCGCGACCTCCTCGGGTCGTGTCGTCACGCGGCGCGACGCTGCGCCCTTCTCACCGCCCGGGTGCCCGGCCGGCGGGGTCCCGAACCCCCGCAGCGACGAGGCTCACGTCGCCGCGCGGGCCACCAGCACCGAGTTGACGACGTCGGTGTGCGGGTGCACCTCGAGCAGCACCCGCAGCGCGGGCAGGTCGGCCGGTGCGACCTCCGGGTAGAGCAGCGTGCGCAGCCCGGTGGCGGACCGGACGAGCAGCACCGCGTCGGGCCCGGTCGCGGTGACCAGCCGCGCGGTGATCGCGGCCTTGGCGGCCGCGTCGGTGCCCACCAGCGCCCCCACCAGGACGAGGTCGGCCGCGCCGAGCGCCGCCGCGAGCGCCGGGTCCAGATGCGGCTCGGCGAGGTCGGCGACCAGGCTCGTGACCCGCCCGCCGGCTCCGAGCGCGCCGGACACCGCGTCCCCGGCGGCGACGGCCGCGGGGTCGCGGTCGACGTGCAGCACCCGGGCCTCGTGCTCCCCGGCCAGGACCAGCCCGGTCAGCGGCAGCGGCCCGGAGCCGAGCACGACCACGCGGCGCGGCGCCGGGGCCCCGGCCGCGGCCAGCGCGGCGAGCTCGAGCCGCACCAGGTCGTGGTAGTTCCCCAGGTAGGGGAACCGCGCCAGCTCCGCCCTCGGGTCGGCGGCGCGGGCGATGCGCTCCGCCCAGTGCCGCTCCATGTGGCCCTCGCCGGTGGAGGCGAGCGTCCGCAGCGCCCCGGCGTGCCGGGCGACGAGCTGCAGCACCAGCTCGGCGCACCCGGCCGGCGGGTGGCAGCAGAGGCCGACGAGCTCGCCGAACGCCGCGTCGGTGACTGGCCCCGGGTGCAGGTCGGTGGCCTCCAGCCGGCGTCGCAGCCCGACGAGCCGGTCGGAGGTGCGCGTGGCGGCCTCGTCGCCGGGGTGGCGGGGGCCGGGGAAACCGGGCGCGTCCGTACGGCTGCTCTGCGTGGTCACGATGATCCACCGTAGCCAATGACAACCGTTTCGCACGGCGTCATCCGGGTGGCGAAGAAACCTGAGCGAGTGCTTCACTATATGGACAGGAGTAGGACGCGGCGGGAGGAACAGGACGATGTGGATGTGGTTGGCGCTCGCGATCGGGGCCGAGGTCACCGGCACCGTGGCGCTGCGGGCGTCGCAGGGGTTCAGCCGTCCGCTCCCGTCGCTGGTCACCCTCGTCGGGTACGGCCTCGCGTTCTGGTCGCTGTCCCAGGCGCTGACCAGGGGCATGGCTCTCGGCGTCGCCTACGGCACCTGGGCCGCGGCCGGGGTCGCGCTCGTCGCGCTGATCGGGGTGTTCTTCCTCGGGGAGTCGCTGACCTGGGTCCAGGCCGGCGGGATCGTGCTGCTCATCGCGGGGGTGCTCGCCCTGGAGCTGGGCGGTGCGACCGCCCGTGCCTGACCCCGACGGCCGTCGCCGCAAGGGCGACCGGCGCCGCCGGGAGCTGATCGGGGCCACCCTGCGGCTGGTGGCCGCGGGCGGCGTCGCGGCGGTGTCGCAGCGCGCCGTCGCCGCCGAGGCGGGGATGCCGCCCAGCGCCGTCCTCTACTACCACCCCAGCGTCGACGCGCTGCTCGTGGCGGCGCTGACCGCGGTCAACGACCACTACGTCGCCCGGCTCGACGCCGTGACCGCGCCGGCCGACCTGGTCGCCCTCGTCGAGGACTGCGCGCGCCGCGACCGCGCCGCGGCGGTCGCGGAGTACGAGCTGTTCCTGCTGGTCGCGCGGCGCGCGGAGCTGCGCGGCGAGCAGGCCCGCTGGGACGCGGCCCTCGACGCGGCCGCCGCCCGGCTGACCGGAGGTGACGCCGGACGGCGGGCGCTGCTCGTCGCCGCGGTCAACGGCATGTGCCTGTCCGCGGCCGTCGGCTCGCCCGTCGACGCCCCCGCCCTCACCCGGCTCTGCGACCCCGCGGCCGGGCCGGCCTGACGGCGTCTCGCCCGTCCGCGGCCGTCGCGGCGGGATACCGTGGACCGCATGAGCACGGAGCGCCACTCGGAGTCCGTGGAGAACTACCTGAAGACCATCTTCCTGCTCGCCGAGCGCTGGGAGGGGTCGGTCGGGGTCTCCGCGCTGGCCGAGCGGCTCGGGGTGTCCTCGCCGTCGGCATCGGGGATGGTGCGCAAGCTCGTCGACGCCGGGCTGGTCGACCACGCCCGGTACGCCGGGATCACCCTCACCCCGGCCGGGCGCGCGTCCGCGCTGGCCGTGGTGCGCCGGCACCGGCTGCTCGAGATGTTCCTGGTCACCGAGCTGGACCTGGCCTGGGACGAGGTGCACGAGGAGGCCGAGGCGCTGGAGCACGCCGTCTCCGACCGCCTGCTCGACCGGATCGACACCCGTCTGGGCCACCCGCGGTTCGACCCGCACGGCGACCCCATCCCCGGCCGCGACGGCAGCATGCCCGAGGTGCACGCACGCCGGCTGCCGGAGCTGCGCTACGGCGAGGGCGGCACCCTGGTGCGCGTCGACGACACCGACCCCGAGGTGCTGCGCTTCCTCGACGCACACGACGTCCGGCTCGGCGACCGGCTGGACCTGCTCACCCGCAAGCCCTTCGAGGGCCCGTTCGTGGTGCGGCTGCGACGCTCGCGCGAGACCCGGCCCGCCGCCGCCGACGGCGGGGCCGAGCACGAGTGGGGACCGACGCTGGCGGCGGCGCTGTGGGTCGGCGGCGAGGAGCCCGCGGCGCGCTGAGCGGGGACCCGGTCGCGATCACGCCACACGGGTCGGGCCCGGCCCCGCGGGTGCGGAACCGGGCCCGGACGGCGGTGGCCCGCGGTCAGCGCGCCGCGTCGGCCGCGGCGGCCTCGCCGCCCGCGCCGCCGGTGTTGAGCGAGCCGTCGGCGTTCTCCAGGTGTGCCCGGACGAACCACTGGTACTGCTCGAGCTCGCCGGCCTGGGCGATCAGCATGTCCTCGGTGACCGGGTCGAGCGCGCCGACCTTCTCGATCTGCGTGCGGTGGTCGGCGATCACGCCGGTGTACACGACGTCGAGCGCGCCGAGGTGGGCGATCGCGTCGTCGCGGCCGATGGAGTAGTCGTCCCAGGTGCGGTCCTTGACCAGGGCCCCCGGCGTGCCGTTGGGGGACCCGCCCAGGGTGGCGATGCGCTCGGCGACGTCGTCGACGAAGCCGCGGACCGCCTCGACCTGCGGGTCGAGCATCTCGTGCACCGCGATGAAGTTCGGGCCGATGACGTTCCAGTGCACGTGCTTGAGGGTGAGCTGGAGGTCGTTCAGCGCGTGCAGGCGGTGCTGGAGGATGTCGACGACCTGCTCGGCGTCGCCCTTCTCGAGACCGGGGACGGTGTAACGGATCGTGGTCATGGTGGGTCGGGTGTCCTTCCGTGACGGGATGCGCTGCAGGAGGGTGGTTCAGGACGCCGCGGTGCGGGGGTCGTCGCCCTCGACCGGCTGGGCGTCGAGGTGCACGCCGTCGCCGTCGGGGGTCTCGTCCACCGGGGTGTCGCTCTGCTCGGTCGGAACCGGGTGACCGTCGGAACGGTCGGCGCGGTCGGGCGTCGTCATGGGAGGCGGGTACCCGTCCACGGCGAATTCATGTCGCGCCGTCCGCACCGGATCGCCGTGGCCGGGAACGGGTACCCGCCCGGTGACGGCCCCGAGGAGGAGCGAACCCCGATGAGCACCGGCGCGACGAGCGACATCACCCCGCACGGCCTGCACCACGTCACGGCGATCGCCGGCGACCCGCAGCGCAACGTGGACTTCTACACCACCGTGCTCGGGCTGCGGCTGGTCAAGCGGACGGTGAACTTCGACGCGCCCGAGGTGTACCACCTCTACTACGGCGACGAGGCCGGCCGCCCCGCCACCATCCTCACGTTCTTCCCGTGGCCCGGCGTCGAGCCCGGCCGCCAGGGTGCGGGTCTGACCACCGCCACCGCGTTCGGGGTGCCGCCGGAGTCGCTGGGGTGGTGGCAGAAGCACCTCGCCGGTCTCGGCGTCGACGCCTCGGACCCGGTCACCCGCGACGGCGCGACCGGCGCGGAGGAGGTCCTCACCCTGCGCGACCCGGACGGTCTGGTCGTCGAGCTCGTCGCCGCGCCCGGTGACACCCGCTCGGGCTGGGACGGCTCCGGGCACGTCCCGGCCGAGCACGCGGTGCGCGGCCTGCACGCGGTCACCCTGTCCGAGGCCGACCCCGGGCCGACCCTCGCGATGCTCGCCGAGCTCGGCATGACCCACACCGGCGACGACGGCGCCCGCTCCCGGTTCCGCTCGGCCGGGGACGTCGCCACCACCGTCGACGTGCTGGGCGGGGTCGAGGGCCGCGGCCGTCAGGCGGGCGGCACCGTGCACCACGTCGCGTTCCGGGTCGCCGACCGCGCCACCCAGGAGCGCTGGCGCGCCGAGCTCGTCGAGCGGGGCCTGGAGGTCACCGACATCCTCGACCGGCGGTACTTCACGTCGATCTACTTCCGGGAGCCCGGCGGCGTGCTGTTCGAGATCGCCACCGACGAGCCCGGCTTCACCGCCGACGAGCCGCTGCTGGAGCTCGGTCGGGCGCTGCGGCTCCCGCCGTGGCTCGAACCGGACCGCGCGACCATCGAGGCCGCCCTGCCCGTGCTGCGCGCGGCGGACTGAGCCCCGGCCGCCGCGGCCCGCTCAGGTGTCGAGCTTCTGCTCGCGGGCCCCGCGGCCGGCGCCGGTGAGGTGCTCCAGCGTGTTGGTGACGCGCAGCAGCCGCTCCAGCGAGCCGGTGCGGTTGTCCAGGTGCAGCGTGACGCCCGCGGCCCGGGTGCGCCGCCGGACCATCAGCAGCGACGACAGCCCGTAGGAGTCGCAGTACTCGACGCCGGCGCAGTCGATCCGCAGCTCACGGACACCCGACCCGTTCGCCAGCAGCGCCGCGACCGCGTCGGTCAGGGCGTCGGAGCTGTCGTAGTCGAGGTCCCCGGCGAGTGCGACCGCGGCGACGTCCGGCGTGGGGCTGGTCCAGGTCAGGGACAGCTCTCGCGGGTCGCTCATGCGGGCCTTCCGGTCTCGTGCAGGGAAGCGCTGTCGGTGCCCCCGGCGGGCGCGGGCCCGCCGGCCGGGACGGGGGTCCCCGACCGGGCCGCCGACGCGTCGCGCAGCAGCTCCGAGGCACGGGTGAAGTCGCGCAGCTCCTCGGCCAGCAGGTCCAGGGCAGGCACGATGACGGCCGGCGGCACCGAGCGGGCCGCGAGCACGTCGGTGGTCCAGCCGAGGAACTGCTCGAACAGCTCGGCGTCGCCGGTGTAGAGCGACACGGCGAGGAAGTCGACGATGTGCCGCACGTCCTCGGCGGTGTGCCGGAGCTGCTCGTCGTCGTAGCCGGACATCGCCGGGACGCGCTCGGCGAGCCGCTCGACGACCCGCGCGACCAGCCGCGGTGTGCTCCGCGTGACCAGGGTGTACTCCTGGTCGGACAGGTGCGGCAGGTCGTCCATCGGCTGGGCGTGCGGGTGGGACGGTGCGGGCAGGCCCGCGGCCAGCGCGTCGGCGGCGGAGCGCGCGTCCGGCGCCCAGGCGTCGGCACCGAGCAGCCGGGCGTAGCGCCCGTCCGGGCCGAAGGCGCCGCCGCCGACGATCACCGGGACGCCGGCGGCCTGGCAGGCCGAGATCGTGGCGTGCGCGGTCGGCAGCCGCGTCGCGATCGACGACGACAGCGCGACCGCGTCCGGACCGGTCCGGTGCAGGTGCGAGATCAGGTGCGCCGCGGGGACCTGGGCGCCCAGGTAGTCCACGGTGAACCCGCGCAGGCGCAGCACCTCGGCGAGCAGCCGGGCCGGCAGCGCGTGCCACTCGCCGTCGACGCAGGCCACGGTGACCCGCCCCCGGCCGCCGGTGTGCCGGCCGCTGGTCAGTGACAGCGTGCTGATCACGCGCTCGTTGATCGCGGTGGCCGCGTGCTCCTGGGCGACGGAGATCCGGTTGGCCGCCCACTCGCGTCCGACCCGGCGCTGGACGGCCCCGATGACCTCCAGCAGCACCGCCTCGGCCTCGATCCCGTCGCGCAGGGCGTCGACGACCACGTCGACCGCGGTGTACTCGTCGCCGCGCAGGACCGCGTCCCACAGCAGGTCGGTGTAGCGGGCCGTGGCGGTGCGTCCGGTGTCCTGCCCGGCCGTCATGCGGTGTACCTGCCGCGGCCGTGCCCGCCGACGGCGGTGAGGTGCCGCCCGCGCGGCGCCGTGATGGCGAGGACGGCCATGTCGTCGTGGGAGTTGCGCCCGACCCACTCGGTGGCCAGCATCTGCACCCGCTCGACGACGGCCTCCGCGGGCATCCCGGCGCACTCGGCGGCGGCGCGCTGCAGGCGCTCCTCGCCGAACTGGTCGCGCCCGTACGGGCCGCCCTGGGCCTCGGTGATGCCGTCGGTGAACATCAGGCAGGTCTCGCCCGGGGCCAGCCGGGTCTCCCAGGTCGTGGCGTGCACGTCGGGCAGCGCGCCGATCAGGGTGCCCAGCGTCGCCGCCTCCTCGACCCGGCCGTCGGCCCGGATGATCAGGGGCGGCGGGTGCCCCGCGCAGGTCAGGCGCACCCGCACGTCGGCGCCCTGACGCGTGACCGAGGCCAGCACCAGCGTCACGAAGCGCGCGTGGTCGTCGGAGAGCAGCGCGTCGTTGAGCAGGTGCAGCATCCGCAGGTGGTCACCGGCCATCGGCAGCAGCGCGTGCACCGCGCTGCGGATCTTGCCGGTGAGGACGGCGGCCTCGAGGCCCTTGCCGCAGACGTCGCCGAGCACGGCGAGGGTCTCCTCCGAGCCCTCGACGCCGGGGTGCACGTCGTAGAAGTCGCCGCCGACGCGCTCGTTGTCCTGCGACGGCCGGTAGCCACCGGCGAACTCGACGCCGGACACGTGCTGCAGCGACGGCGGCAGCAGGTCCCGCATGAGCGTCTCGGTGATCGACGCCTGCTGGGCGAACATCCGCGCCGCGGACATGGCGAGCCCGGACCGGGCCGAGAACTCGCGCGCGGTCGCCTCCTCGCCCTCGCTGAACGGGCCGGCGTCGGCGCGGCGCAGCAGCACCAGCGCGCCGGCCGGGATGCCGTGCCCCGGCAGCGGGGTCACGACGATCGACCCGACCTCGCCGAACCCCTCGGGGGTGATCCACGACGGGGCGACCGCGGGGTCGATCCAGCGCGACGGCACCGGCGGGAACCCCTGCAGCGCCTCGGCCAGGCCGGGCACCTCGTCGGGGTCGAAGCGGAGCACCCGGTGCCGCGTGCCGCCGCCGGCGACGGCGTCGACGACCTGGTACTGCCCGCGCGCGCCCGGCGTGATGACCAGCGCACCGTCGGCCAGCCGGCTCACGGCGAGCTCGGCGGCGACCTCCATGCAGCGGGCCAGGTTCAGCGAGCCGAGCAGGGCTGCGGAGGCCTCGGACAGGAACGCGGCGCGCGCCTGCTCCAGGTGCAGCTCGTCGCGGATGGACCGGACGTCGGTGACGTCGATCAGCCACCAGGTGATGGTGCCGTCGTCGTGCGGGACCGGCTGGGCCTCCAGGGCGCGCCCGTCCACGACGTCGGAGAACGCCCGCGGGCGCTCCTCGCCCGCGGCGACGGCGGTGGCCAGCCACGGGGCGACCCGGGACAGTGGCTCGCCGGTACGGGCCCGGGGCAGCAGGGCGCGGGCCGCGTCATTGGCCTGCAGCAGCACGCCGTCCGCCCCGACGGTGAGCGCGGCGCACGGGGCGTCGGTCCAGCGCGAGTCGACCGTGGTCGGGACACCGGTCGCCACGGTCGCGTCGCCGGTCGTCGGCTCCAGTTCGGTCACGTCAGCTCCTGGCCTCACGGCCGGTCGTCGGTGCCCGGGGACCCGGGCACGGAACGCCCCACGGTACCGCGCCCCCGGCGGGCGACCACCCGGGGCGCGTCGGTCGGCGGGGGGATTGCGTCCCACCCACCCGTGGCGCGCACCCGCCGCCAGCCGGTGAACGTCACCGGCAGGCCGGGGGAGCTCAGCACGCTCTCGGGCGGCCCGGCGACGTCGGGAGCACCCGCCGTGGCGACCAGGTCCTCGTCCAGGTCCAGCAGCTCGGCGCGGTGCAGCCGCCAGCGCGGGTGGTGGTTGGCCCAGCGCACGGTGCCCAGCGGGCGCCGGGTGTGCAGCGCCCACCGGGCGGTGAGGAAGTGCTCCAGCTCCGAGGGCCGCTCCAACGGCGCCCCGGTGCGGACCCGGGTGCGGGCGTACGCGCCGCGGGGGCCGGGGAAGCGCCGGACGCTGGTGTAGGCGACCTCCTCGCCCTCGGCGACCCGCCCGGACACCGTCGACGGCGACCAGTCGTAGGGCAGCGCGGCGACCCCGCGGGCGGCCAGCACGGGCAGCATCCGGTCGGCGTCGAGCGAGCGGAACACCACGCCGCGACGGCCCTCGGTGTCGACCGAGTACAGCCGGACGTTGGTCTCGGCGAAGCTGCCCAGCCAGGGCAGGCCGGGCAACGGGCCGAAGCCCAGCCGGCGCATCCGGAAGTGCACGAGGCCGACCCAGGTGACGCCGTCGTGGACGTCCGGACGGGTGCGCGGCGGCAGCAGCGGGGCGATCGCGTCCGGGTCGGCACGCCAGTGCAGGAACACGACGTCGGCCCAGTGCTGGTGCAGCAGGGGGCGCCGGAACGCGACCGGCGGGTCCGGGGTGACCGGCTCGGGCGCGGGACCGGCCGGGCCCGCCGTGGCGGACCCGGCCTGCGCCGGGCGGGGCCCGGTCATGCCGGGGCGTTGCCGCGCTCGGTCAGCGCACGCCACGCGGCCCGGCGCTCACCGAGGTCACGGATGGCGTCGACCTCCGCGATCATGCGGCGCTGCTCCTCGGTCCCGCCACCGCCGGCGACGAGCCGCTCGGTCTCGGCGAGCGAGCGGGCCGCGGCGACGTCGGCGGCGTCGGTCGGCAGCCGCTGGTCGCGGTCACCGGACTCCTCGGCGTCGACGCGGTGGCGCTGCCCGGCCGCGTAGGGGTTGTCCGACGGCAGCCGTCCGCTGAAGCGGCCGTAGGCGCCCAGCACCAGCATGACCAGCCCCACGACGAGACTGAAGATCACGTTCGGCATCCGGAACGACAGGACGTTGTACGGCGTCCCGAGCAGCAGCACGTTGACCACACCGGACAGCAGGAACAGCGCGCCGACGGTCACGCCGACCGTCGAGGCGAAGCGCCCGCCCCGGACCGCGGCGCCGACGAGCAGCACACCGACGACCACGGACACGGTCGAGAGCAGCCAGTTCGTCGACAGGCCCAGCACCGGGGACCCGGTGGTGGAGAAGAAGTCCAGGTTGTCGGTGAAGCCCAGCACCCCGAACACCAGGAGCATGATCCCGACCAGCGCGCTGCTGACACGGTGCAGACCGTTCAGCCGGCGCGGGTCGGACCCGATCGATGACATGCGTCGTCCTCCGTTCGTTCGAGCGAGGCGGAGGTGGGATAGCCGAACCGCCTGCGCGACAAACCGGGGCCACCCTCAGGGGTGCGCCGTGTCTCGATTCCCGGATCCGGGTTGCGGATCAGCCCGATCCGGGGTCGGTGACGGGCCCGGGGCCCGGGCCGCGCCCCGGACGGGCGGAGCCGGGGTCGAGCGGGTCCACCGAGTCCGGGTCGCGCAGCGCCGCGTCGCCGGGGCGGCGCAGCGAGCGCACCCCGGCGTCGGCGAGGGTCACCAGCGGTACCGCGAGCAGGGCCCCGGGCACCCCGCCGACGACGAGGCCCGCGCTGATCGGCAGCACCACGGCCAGCGGGTGCAGGCGGACCGAGCGGCCCAGCAGCAGCGGCTGCAGGACGTAGCCCTCGACGTTCTGCACCAGCACCAGCAGGCCGACGACCAGCAGCGCCTCCACCCAGCCGCCCGAGGCCAGCGCCACGAGCACCGCCACGATCCCGGTGACGACGGCACCGACGGTGGGGACGAACGCCCCGAAGAAGATGAGCGTCGCCAGCGGCACGACCAGCGGGACCCCGATCAGCCACAGGCCGACCGCGGCGGTGATCGCGTCCACGGCGGCGACGACGACCGTCGCGCGGGTATAGCCGACCAGCGACGCGAACGCGCGGCGCCCGGCCACGTCCGCGCGCCGCCGGGAGTGCTGCGGCACGACGCCCAGCAGGAACCGCCAGATCCGGCGCCCGTCGTGGATCAGGAAGATCAGCACGAACAGCATCAGCAGGGTCTCGGCGGCGAGCTCGCCCGCGGTGCCCAGCGCCCCGAGCACGTTGTTGGCCAGCGCGGCCTGGTTGCGCTGCAGGGTGTCGAGCAGGGACTGGAACACGGCGGCGAGCTGCGCGTCGTCGAGCCCGAACGGCGGCCCGGCCAGCTGGTCCCGCAGCGCGACGACGGTCTCGCCGATGCTCGCGGACAGGTCCGGGAGACCGTCGAGGAAGGCCGCCACCGCCCACCACAGCACCCCGACCGCGACGGCCAGCCCGCCCGCGACGACGACGCCCGTCGCCAGCCCGCGCGGGATCATCGGCACCCGGTTCACCAGCCGGGCGACCGGTGCGAGCAGCGCGGCCAGGATCAGCGCCAGCACCACCGGGACGACCAGCACCGCCAGTTGCGCGACCAGCCACAGCACGACGGCGATCGCCGCGGCGATCAGCAGCCCGCGCCAGGCCAGGCTCGTCGCCGTCAGCAGCCCCCGGGGGATCCGCGGTTCCTCGCTCACCGCGGCCTCCTCGGGCGGATGGTTGCGTGCCGTCACGACGGTAGTGGTCCGGCGCCGTCCGGGCCCGTCGCAGGAAGGGTGAGGACGAACGTGGCGCCGCCGCCGTCGGGCGGGCAGGTGAGGTCGCCGCCGTGCGCGCGGGCCAGTCCGCGGGCGATCGCGAGGCCGAGCCCGGCGCCACCGCTGTCGCGGTCGCGCGCGTCCTGCAGCCGCACGAGCCGGTCGAACAGGCGCTCGCGGTCGTCGTCGGGGATGGGGGTGCCGGTGTTGCGGACCGCCACCGACGCCGTCGCGCCGGTGCCCGCCGCGGTCACCGTCACGTCGATCCGCCCGCCCGGAGGGGTGTGCCGGCGCGCGTTGTCGAGCAGGTTGGCGAGGATGCGCGAGACCGCCTGCGGGTCGGCGTGCACGGGCGCGGCCGGGGCGCCGGCCGTGGTGACCGCGAGGCCGGGCGCGAGGACGCCGGCGCGGTCGGTCTCCGCGCGGGCGAGCGCGGCGAGGTCGGTGCCGACGGGGCGCACCGCGGTGCCGCCGTCGATGCGGGCGAGGTCGAGCATGTCGGTGACCAGCCGCGCGGCGCGCCGGGTCTCGCCCAGCAGCAGCTCCAGGCGCCGGGCGCGGCGGGCCGGGTCGTCGTCGGCGCCGGAGCGCTCCATCGACTCGGCGACGGCGGCGATCCCCGACAGCGGGGTCCGCAGCTCGTGCGCGGCGTCGGCCAGGAAGACGCGGGTGCGCTCGGCCTCCTCGCGGGCGCGGCGCTCGGCGTCGGTGAGGGCGTCGAGCATCCCGTCCATCGCCGCGGCCGCGGTGCCGAGGTCGGTGCCCGGGCGGTCCGGCCGCAGCCGCGCGTCCCGCTCCCCGGCGGTGATCCGCCCGGCCAGCGCGGTCATCCGGTCCAGCGGACGCAGCGCGGTGCGCACGACCAGCGACACCGCGCCGAGCGCGACGAGCAGGGTCAGCAGCACCGACCCGGCGAGGACGGCCCGCAGCCCGGTCCGGACCTGGGTGACGTCGGCGGCGTCGGCGACGAGCTCGAGCCGCGTGCCGTCGCCGGCGTCGAGGGTGACGGTGCGGCTGGCCCGGTCCGGCGGCACCGGTGGGCGGACGCCGGGGACCGGCGCCCCCGGTCCGGCGGGTCCGGTGGTCGGGTCGTCGCCCGGGCCGTCGCGGTCGCGGCCGGGCGGGGTGCCGGGTGCGTTGAGCCCGGGGTCGCCGAGGACCTCGCCGTCGGCGGTGGTGACGCGGACCCGGATCTGCTGGCCGGACAGGCTGCTCACGAGGTCCTCCGGGCTCGCCCCGGCCGCGACGAGCTGGCGGGCCTGCGTGACCCGGTCGGCCAGACGGGAGTCCAGGTCGGACTCCAGGCGGGCCCCGAGCAGCACGTCGACGAGCACCACGACCAGCACCAGCAGCACGGCGACGGCCCCGAGCACGGCGGCGGTGACCCGGCGCCGCAGCGACGGCGTCCGGGTCGCGGCCGGGCGCGGGCCGGGTGCGGTCACGACGGGCCCCGCAGCGAGTAGCCGAGCCCGCGGACGGTGTGCAGCAGCCGCGGGCCGTGCGCCTCCAGCTTGCGGCGCAGCGCGGACACGTGGACCTCGACGAGGTTGGGGTCGTAGGCGTCGTAGCCCCAGACCGCGCGCAGGATCTGGGTCTTGGACACCGTCCGGCCGCGCTGCTCGGCGAGGTAGGTGAGCAGGCGCAGCTCGGTGGCCGAGAGCTCCAGCAGCGCCCCGCCGCGGGAGGCGACGGCCGCCTCGGGGTCCAGGACGAGGTCCCCGACCTGCACCGCGGACGGCAGCCGCCCCCGCCGGCGCAGCACCGCCGCCACCCGGGCGACGAGCTCGTCGAGGGCGAACGGCTTGAGGACGTAGTCGTCGGCGCCGGCGTCGAGGCCGCGCAGCCGGTCGGGCAGCGCGTCGCGGGCGGTGAGCATGACGATCCCGGCGTCGCCGTGCCCGCGGACGACGTCGATCAGGTCGAACCCGTCGCGCCCGCCCGGCAGCATGACGTCGAGGACGACCAGGTCGGGCCGGAACGCGGCGAGCCGCTCCTCGAACCCGGCCCCGTCGACGGCGCCCTCGGTGACGTGCCCGGCGTCGGTGAGTGCGTCGACCACGGACTCCCGGATCGCGTCGGAGTCCTCCAGCACCAGCACGCGGGTCGCGGGCCCGCGGGCGTCGTCGGGTTCGGGCCGGTCCTGACGTGTCCGCACGGGACAAGGGTGCGCCGCGAGCCTGAGGGGGAGCTGAAGGACCCGCCGGTTTCAGGTCCGTCTCAGGTACGACGGGCACCGTCGTGGGGGACACGGGAGGCGACGGGCCCGCCGCGGGCCCCGCACGGAGAGGACGACATGACCCTGCTCGACGTGATCGTGCTGATCGTGGTGGTGGCCGCCGCCGTCGGCGGCTTCCGCCGGCTGGGCGGTGTGGCCCGTGCGGGACGCCTGCTCGGCCTCGTCGTCGGCGCCGGGATCGGGGCCGCCTGGGGCTCGAACCTGGCGGGCTACGGCGACACCCCCGACGCCGCGTGGCTCTGGGGCCTGGTCGGGGTCCTCGCGGGCCTGCTGCTGGGGTCGCTGGTCGGTGGCTTCCTGGGCGGCCTGGTCAGCCGGGTGCTCGCCCGCGCGAAGCTGTCCGTGCTGGACCGCGTCGTCGGTGCCGTCACCGGGGGTGTCACCGCGCTGCTGGTGATCTGGCTCGTCTCCTGGGTGCTGCCCGCGGTCGTCGGTGCCCAGGCGCTCGCCCCGGTCACGACGACCGTCGAGTCGCTCGGCGGCAGCCGCATCGTCGACTCGGTGACCGCGCTGCTGCCCGCCACGACCTCCGCCGCCCGCGACGTCGTCGACGCCGCGCGCCCGCCCGCCGCCTGATCCCGCCTGTCCGACGCGGTCCGCCGTCCGGCGGTCCGCCGGTCGCCGCTGCCCGCTCCCGGGCACGGCCCGTCCGAGGAGAACCATGAACGACGAGAACCGCACCCCCCGCGACGACGACGAGCGCCCCACCGACCGGCAGCCGCCGGTCCCCGCGGACGACACCCCGACCGGCCGGGTCCCGGCGCCCTACGAGCGGGCGCAGTCCGACGCGGCCGCGGGGGCCGGTCACGGCACGCACGACGGCGGCACCCTCGCCGCCGCGTCGGACGCCGGGGACCCGCCGCCGCGCCGCCGCCGCTTCGCCGCTCTGCGCCGCCGGTCCGCGCTGCCCGCCGTCGCGGCCGGGGTGATCGGCCTGGTCATCGGGGCCGCGGGCAGCGGCCTGATCGTGGGCACCGCGTTCGGCGGGCCGGGCGACGGACCGGGCCGCACCGCCGTCGCCCAGGACGACCGCGGCCCCGGCGGCCCGGGCGGTGACGGCGGCCCCACCGGTGGCCCGGGTGCGCACCGCGGGCACGGGCCGGGTGACGACGGCGGCCCCGCGGGCCCGGGCGCGTGCCCGGCCCCGGGTGGTCCGGCCGGCGCACCCGGGAACGGCGGCGCGACGCCGCCCGCTCCGCCGGCACCGCCCGCGGGTGCCCCGGCCGCGCCGGGTGCGCAGGCCCCGGCGGCTCCGGACGCCCAGGGCTCCGGTGCGCAGGCCCCGGCCGCTCCGGGACGGTCGGCGGCTCCGGCGGCTCCGGCGGCTCCGGCTGCACCGCAGGCGCCCGCCGCACCGGCTGCCCCGCAGGCCCCCGCGACGCCGTGATCCGCTCCGCGCGGTGACGCCCCGTGCGTCACCGCGCAGGGGGTGGGACGGGGAGTGCCCCTCGTCGGATCGCGTCGCGCATTCGCCCCCGACGCGCTGCAGGACCCGACGAGGAGCACTCGACGGACCAACGCGCCGGAACGGGCACGGATACCCCCCTGATGCGGTGACGCGGGCGCGCCCGGGCAACCATCCGACGTCCCCGCAGGTCAGGACGTCGCCGACGGGCGATCCGGTCGGTGGACGGTCGGTCCGGTACCCGGCCGGGCACCCGCCCGCCTGCCCGCGTGACGCGGGCTGTCCCCGCAGGTCGGGCCCCGTGGGCCGGGGAGACCGGCTCCCGCGCCGCCCCGGACCGTGCCCCTCCACCGGTGGGGGACGGCGCCGCCGCCCCGCGCGAAGCGGGACCGGGCCCGGTCACGGCGCCCGCTCGCCGGATGGCCGGGCCTCGACGGGACCGGTCCGGCGTGCCGACGCCGGCCGACGTGCACGCGGACGCGGCCGGGCTCAGGGGCGTCCCCGCTGGTCAACGGCCGGTTCGTACCCGGACGGACGATGGCCCGACCACCGAGAAGACCACGCTGCGGACACCGGACGAAGCAGGAGTGCCCGGCGTCACACCGACTGATGATCGGCCCGAAACCCGTGTGAGTGGGTGTCGGTAACCCTGCGTTCTCCCGATCCGACCGCCCTGACCTGCGAGGACGATGACGGGAGGCCCGGGGGACCCCCCGGTTTGACCCGCCCGGACACCGTGCCGTAACTTTCTCCCTGTCAGCGAGAGAGCCGGACAGAACGGGCCCTGAGAGGCCCGGTCAACAGGCCCCGCGGACAGTGACCCCCGGGTGGTTCGCCGATTTTGTCGGTGTGCTTT
>NZ_JBBJUP010000029.1:0-26252 GCF_037727765.1 Pseudonocardia spirodelae
GGCCCCCCGCGGCGACGACCTGCTGCGCTGCGCCGAGGTCGCCGTCGCCCAGGCCAAGCAGCGCGGCCGCGGGGCCGTCGTCGTCGCCGACCGCGGGGCCGTCGCCCCGGCCCGGCGCCAGCTGGAGCTGGAGGCCGAGCTGCGGGCCGCCATCGAGTCCGACGCGCTGCGCCTGGAGTACCAGCCGGTCGTCGCGCCGGACGGGACCGTGCTGTCCGCCGAGGCGCTGCTGCGCTGGTCGCACCCGGTGCACGGCGAGGTCTCGCCGGGCGAGTTCCTGCCGGTCGCGCAGCGCAGCGGGCTGCAGCGCGACCTGGACCTGTGGGTGCTGCGGACCGCCACCACCGAGGCCGCGTCGTGGCCGCGCCACGGCCGGCCCGTCGGCGTCGCGGTGAACCTGGCCGGGCTGCTGCCCGCCGACCCGGCGTTCCTGGCCGACGTCACCGCGGTCGTCGAGGCGGCCGGGCTGCCGTGGGACCAGCTGGTGCTCGAGCTCGTCGAGACCAGCCTCGTCGCGCTGCCCCGCACGGCCCTGGACGCGATGAGCGAGCTGGTGCGCCGCGGCGTCCGCTTCGCCGTCGACGACTTCGGCACCGGCTACTCCTCGCTGGCCCGGCTCAAGGAGCTGCCGGCCCAGACGGTGAAGGTCGACCGGGCCTTCGTCACCGGCGTCGGCACCGACCCGGCCGACTTCGCGCTGGCCCGCGCCGTCGTCGAGGTCGCGCGCGCGATGGGCCGCAAGACCGTCGCCGAGGGCGTCGAGACCGCCGAGCAGTTCCACGTCCTGCGCGGGCTCGGGGTCGACGCCTTCCAGGGCTGGCTGTTCGCGCGCTCGCTGCGCCCGGAGGACCTGCACCGCGTGCTGCGTGGCGGCGGGCTGCCCACCCCGGCGACGAGCGCCACCCCGCCGGGCGGCACGCCCGGCGCCTGGTAGACGGCCGCGCCGTCCGTGCGCACGTCTCGGTGCCGTGGCTCCGGGACGTGCGCACGACTCACTTCACGAACGCGCTCTGCCCGGTGATGGCCTTGCCGACGATGAGCGTGTTCATCTCCCGGGTGCCCTCGAAGGAGAACATCGCCTCGGCGTCGGCGAAGTACTTCGCGATCCGGTTCTCCAGCACCACGCCGTTGCCGCCGACGAGCTGGCGCGACAGCGCGACGGTGTCGCGCATCCGCGACGCGCAGAACTCCTTGACCAGCGACGAGTGCGCGTCCGAGCCCCGGCCCTCGTCGAGCAGCTGGGCGTTGCGCACCGCCATCCCGAGCGAGGCGCTCACGTTGCCGAGCATCCGCACCAGCAGGTCCTGCATGAGCTGGAACCCGCCGATCGGGCGGCCGAACTGCTCCCGCTGCCGCGCGTAGGACAGCGCCAGCTCGTAGGCGGCCATCTGCACCCCGACCGCGCCCCAGGCGGCGTTGGCCCGGGTGCGCTGCAGGACCAGCCCGGCGTCGCGGAACGTGCCGGACCCGCCGGAGAGCCGGTGCGACTCGGGCACCCGGACCCGGTCGAGCAGGATGTCGGCGTTCTGCACGATCCGCAGCGACTGCTTGCCCTCGATCTTCGTGATCGTCATCCCGTCCGAGGGCGCGGGCACCACGAACCCGCGCACGGCGCCGCCGGCGTCCGGGTCGGTGTCGCGGGCCCAGACGATGATCAGGTCGGCGAAGGTGGCGTTGCCGATCCAGCGCTTCTCGCCGTCGAGCACCCACTCGTCCCCGTCGCGGGTGGCGGTGGTCTCCATGCCACCGGCCACGTCGGACCCGCCGTGCGGCTCGGTCAGCCCGAACGCGCCGATCGCGTCCATCCGGGCCATCGCGGGCAGCCAGCGCTCACGCTGCTCGGGTGTGCCGCCGGCGTGGATCGAGCCCATCGCCAGCCCGGTGTGGACGCCGTAGAAGCTGTTCACCGAGGGGTCGACCCGGGAGATCTCGGCGTGCAGGAACCCCAGGAAAAGCCGGGACGCCGGCGGGTCGGCGTAGCCCGCCCCCGCGAGGTCCAGGCCCGCGAAGCCCTTCACCAGCTGCATCGGGAACTCGGCGCGGTCCCACGCGTCCAGCACGACGGGGGCGACCTCGGCCCGCAGGAACTCCCGCACCCGCCGCAGGTCGGCCCGTTCGGCGTCGGACAGCAGGTCGGCGTAGTGGAACCAGTCCGCGACGTGCGGGTGGTCCGGGTCGAGGTCCAGCTCGGGACGCGGCAGACGCGTGGGCTCCTTCGGCATGGCCCCACTGTTGCGCCGCGGCGCACCGGCCGCACGGCAGAGCGCCTACCGGCGGTCCGCGCGCAGGGCCCGCAGCAACTCCGCGCCGGCCGTCGGGTGCCCGACCGGGCTGAGCACCACGTGGTCGGCGCCCGCGGCCCGGTGCTCGGCGACCCGGGCCGCGATGTCGGCGACGCCAGCGCGGGCGGAGACGGCGTCGGGCAGCCCGAGTGCGTCGAGCTCGTCGAGGTGGCGGTGCAGCGCGTCCAGCGCCCGCGGCTGCGGGGGCGCCCCCAGCCCGGTGAGGTAGCGCCGGGGACGGCGGCGGGCCGCGTCGGCGTGCACCGCGGCGACGGCCGCCGCCGGGTACACCCCGGTCGGCACGATGCCGGGCACCACGACGGCGTCCCGGGTGCCGTCGAGCAGCGCTGTCAGCCGGTCGAGCCGGTCGATCGCGCCCCCGGCGAGCCACAGGGTGCGGGCACCGGCGTCCTCCAGGGCCGCGGCGTCGGCGGGTGCGGGCCCGGTGGCGATGCCGAGCGGGCCCAGGGCGGTGGTCGGGGTCATGTCCCCGAGCGTCGACGCCGAACCGGGCTGCAGGTCGAGCGCGACGGGGTGTCGGTGACCCGCGGCCGACCGCTCGCCCGTCGCGCACGACCGGGTTAGTGTGCTCCGACCAAGCGGGGAGCAGGGGTCCCGCGCGACGGCAGGGGGAACCGCCGATGATCGAGTTCCGGGGCGTCACCAAGCGCTTCCCGGACGGGACGGTCGCGGTCGACGAGCTCGACCTCGTCGCGGAGCAGGGGCGGATCACGGTCTTCGTGGGCCCGTCGGGCTGCGGCAAGACGACGTCCCTCCGCATGATCAACAGGATGATCGAGCCCACCTCCGGCGAGCTGCACGTCGACGGCCGCGACGTCCTGGCCGCCGACCCGGCGGAGCTGCGCCGCGGCATCGGCTACGTCATCCAGCAGGCCGGGCTGTTCCCGCACCGCACCATCGTCGACAACATCGCCACCGTGCCGATGCTCGTCGGCGCCGGGCGGCGCGCCGCCCGCGAGCGGGCGATGGAGCTGATGGAGACCGTCGGGCTGGACACCGCGATGGCCCGGCGCTACCCGGCGCAGCTGTCCGGCGGGCAGCAGCAGCGCGTCGGCGTGGCCCGCGCGCTCGCCGCGGACCCGCCGGTGCTGCTGATGGACGAGCCCTTCTCCGCGGTCGACCCGATCGTGCGGGAGAGCCTGCAGGAGGAGCTGCTGCGGCTGCAGTCCGAGCTCGGCAAGACCATCGTGTTCGTCACCCACGACATCGACGAGGCCATCAAGCTCGGCGACAAGGTCGCCGTGTTCCGGGTCGGCGGGAAGCTCGCCCAGTACGACGAGCCGGGCGTGCTGCTCTCGCGCCCCGTCGACGGCTTCGTCGACACCTTCGTCGGGCGCGACCGCGGCTACCGCGGCCTCGGCTTCCTCACCTCCGACGCGATCCCGCTCGGCCCGCTGCCGATGCTGTCGGTCGGCGACCCCCTGCCCGGCGACGGCTGGTCGGTCGTCGTCGACGCGGAGCGCCGGCCGTTGGGCTGGGTCGGGGCCGGCGACGGACCGGTCACCGAGGACGCGATCGTCCCCGGCGGGTCGCTCTACTCCGTCGGCTCGGGCTCGCTGCGCGGTGCGCTCGACGCGGCGCTGTCCTCGCCGTCCGGGCAGGGCGTCGCCGTCGACGCCGAGGGCCGCGTCGCCGGGTCGGTCACCGCCGACGCCGTGCTCGAGGCACTGCCGGCCGCCCGCGACGACCACCACGCCGCCTGAGGCCGCCGTGAGCTGGGTCCTCGACAACCTCGACCAGGTGCTCCGCCTGCTGGGCCAGCACGTCGTGTACGCGCTGGTCCCGGTCCTGCTCGGACTCGTGCTGGCGATCCCGCTGGGCTGGGTCGCCAACCGCACCCCGACCGTCCGCACCGTCACGACCAACGCCGCGGGCCTGCTCTACACGGTCCCGTCGCTGGCGCTGTTCGTGTTCATGCCGCCGCTGCTCGGCACCCAGATCCTCGACCCGGTGAACGTGGTCGTCGCGCTGACCGTCTACACGCTGGCACTGCTGGTGCGCACGGTGTCCGACGCGCTGTCCGCGGTGCCGGGCAACGTGGTCGACGCCGCCAACGCCATGGGCTACACCCCGCTGCGCCGCTTCGTCGGCGTCGAGCTGCCGCTGGCGGTGCCGGTCATCGTCGCCGGGCTGCGGGTGGCCGCGGTGTCCACCATCAGCCTGGTCACCGTGGGTGCGGTGATCGGGTTCGGCGGGCTGGGCCTGTTGTTCACCGAGGGCTTCAACCGCAGCAACGACGCGCAGATCCTGTCCGGGATCGTGCTCGTGCTGCTGCTCGCGCTGGTCGTGGACGCGTTGCTGCTGCTCGCCGGCAAGGTCCTCACCCCCTGGCAGCGGGCCCGTACCGGGAAGGTGGGGGCATGACCTACTTCGGCTGGCTGTTCGACGGCGCGAACTGGTCCGGTCCGACCGGGATCCTCGCGCGGCTGGCCGAGCACCTCGGCTACACCGCGCTGACCCTGCTCGTCGCGGTCGTGATCGCGGTGCCGCTGGGCGCCTGGATCGGGCACACCGGCCGCGGCGGGTTCCTCGTCGTCGGCCTCGCCAACGGCCTGCGGGCGCTGCCCACGCTCGGTCTGCTCGTGCTCATCACCACGCTGATCGGGCTGTCGCTGACCGGACCGATCCTCACGCTGATCGTGCTGGCCGTGCCCGCGGTGCTCGCCGGCACCTACGCCGGCATCCGCAACGTCGACCCCGCCGTCGTCGACGCCGCCACCGGGATGGGCATGCGCGGCCCCGAGGTGCTGTGGAAGGTCGAGCTGCCCAACGCGCTGCCGCTGATCATCGGCGGGCTGCGCAGCGCCACGCTGCAGGTCATCGCGACGGCGACGATCGCCGCGTACGTCTCGCTCGGCGGGCTGGGCCGCTTCATCATCGACGGCCTCGCCCAGCGCGACTTCGGCATGATGATCGGCGGCTCGATCCTGGTGGCGGCGCTCGCCGTCGTCGCGGACCTGCTGCTCGGCGGCCTGCAGAAGCTGATCGTCTCGCCCGGCCTGCAGGCGACCGGCCGTACCGGCCCGCGCCGCCTGCGCGCCGTCCCCGCCCGACCCGAACCCGTCCGCGACGCGGCCTGACCTCCCCTCGAGAGGACCCACCATGAGACGCACCCGCCTGCTCACCGCCGTCGCCGCGACGGTCACCGCCGCCTTCGCGCTCACCGCCTGCGGCGGCGGCTCCGACCCCCTCGCCGGGGGCGGGCAGTCCGGTAACAGCGACCAGAACACCGTCGTCGTCGGCGCCGCGAACTTCACCGAGAGCCAGATCCTGTCCTCGGTGTTCGCCCAGGCGCTGCAGGCCAAGGGCGTCACGGTCGAGACCCGGCCGCCGATCGGGTCCCGCGAGGCGTACGTGCCCGCTCTCAAGGACGGCTCGATCGACCTCATCCCGGACTACACCGGCACGCTGCTGCAGTACCTGGACAAGAACGCGACCCAGACCGACCCCGAGCAGGTCTACACCGCGCTGCAGTCCACCCTGAGCTCCGCGGCGCCGTCGCTGACCGTGCTGAACCGGGCCGAGGCCGAGGACAAGGACGCCGTCGTCGTCACCCGGGAGACCGCGACCCGGCTGAAGGCGACGTCCATCGCGGACCTCGCCCCGAACTGCGGGCAGCTCGTGTTCGGCGGGCCGCCGGAGTTCCAGACCCGCCCCGACGGCATCCCCGGCATCCAGAAGACCTACGGCTGCTCGTTCCAGTCCTACCGCTCGCTCGACGCCGGCGGCCCGCTGACCGTCGCGGCGCTGAAGAACGGCGACGTGCAGGCCGCGGACCTGTTCACCACCGACGCCGCGATCCCGGCGAACGACTTCGTGGTCCTGGAGGACCCGAAGGACAACTTCGCCGCGCAGAACGTCGTCCCGCTGGTCAACAAGGCGAAGGCGACCCCGCAGGTCACCGAGGTCCTGAACGCGGTCACCGCGAAGCTGACCACGCAGGAGCTGCTCGGCCTCAACGAGGCCGCGGCCGCGCCGGACAAGCCCTCGGTGGACACCGTCGCGAAGAACTGGCTGACCCAGCAGGGCCTGCTCTGATGGCCGGCGAGGTCCTGTCCCTGCACCGCTACCCCGTGAAGTCGATGCTGGGGGAGGACCTCGCCGCCCTGGAGCTCGACGAGCACGGCGTCGTGGGCGACCGCGCGCTCGCCCTGACCGACCCGGACACCGGCCGGGTGGCGACGGCCAAGCAGCCCCGGCACTGGCGCCGCCTGCTGGCGTGCACCTCCGCGGGCGTCGGCGACGACGTGCGGGTCACCCTGCCCGACGGCCGCACCGTCGACGCCGGGCAGGCCGCCGGGCCGCTCGCGGAGCTGCTCGGCCGGCCCGTGGTCGTCGCGCAGCAGCGGGCCGACGGCGCCGTCGTCGAGCGGCCGGACCCGGAGGACGTGCTCGCCCGCGGCCTCGACGCCGAGATCGACGCGCCGACCCTGGAGATCGCCCAGGGCGCTCCCGGCGGCCGGTTCGTCGACCACTCGCCGGTGCACCTGATCACCACCGCCACGCTGGACGCGCTCGGCGTCGAGGCGCTGCGCTACCGGCCCAACGTCGTCGTCGCGACGGAGCCCGGGACCGAGCCGTTCGTCGAGAACACCTGGCTCGGGCGCCGGATCACCCTCGGCGACGTCGTGCTGGTCGCGACCCTGCCGACGCCGCGCTGCTCGGTGCCGACGCTGGATCACGGCGGCCTGCCCCGCGCCCCGCACGCGCTGCGCGGCCCGGCGGACCGCAACCGCGTGGAGGTCGAGGGCTTCGGCGTGCTGCCGTGCGCGGGGCTCTACGCCCGCGTCGAGCGCACCGGCACCCTGCGCGCCGGGGACCGGGTCGAGGTCTCCTGACCCGATCCCGGCCCGGGGTCAGGTCAGGCGCGAGTACACGTCGGTGACCAGCAGGACCGCGAACAGGACCGACGAGATCCCCAGGATCCCGTTCGACAGCCACCGCGAGCGCGCCTCGGGCGCGACCATCCGCGTGTTGAGCAGCAGGAGCAGCGTGATCGCCAGGAACGGCATGAAGAACGACCCGAGCACGCCGTAGACCAGCGTCAGCGCGAACGGCCGCCCGATCAGCAGCAGCACCATCGGCGGGAACGTCAGCCACAGCAGGTACCCGCGGAACGGCAGCGACCGCTCCGCCCGGGCGGCCTCGTAGGCACCCGGCCGGCCCGGCCCGTCGCCGCGTTCCGCCGGGGCCTCCTCCCCGGCGACGACGGCGTTCTCCTGGTCCGGGCCGATCGCCGCGCCCGCGCCGTGCGGCAGCCGGATCGCCCGCACCCAGTCGGTGAACAGCAGCGAGACGCCGTTCCACACGCCGAGCAGCGAGGTGAACGTGACCGACAGGAACCCGACGAGGAACAGGATGCGCACCGGCTGCCCGTAGGAGGCGCCGAGCCGGTCGGCCAGGGTGAGCAGGCCCGAGTCGGACTCGGTGAGGTTCTCACCCAGCAGGATCGTCGAGCCGACGACCAGCATGGACACTACGAAGATGCCGGTCATGACGTAGCCGGTGGCGTTGTCCAGCCGCATCATCGACAGCCACTTCGGACCCTTCCAGCCCTTGGCGAACAGCCAGTAGCCGTACGCGGCCATCGTGATCGTCCCGCCGACGCCGCCGATCAGGCCGAGCACGTAGACCGTGGAGCCCTCGGGCAGGCGCGGCACCAGGCCGTTCAGCAGTGCGGGCACGTCCGGGCCGACCAGGAACGCGACGAACACGACCGTCGCGAACTTGATCAGCACGAGCACGGTCATGAACTTCTCGAAGGCGTGGTAGCGCTGGACCCACACCAGCACGAGCCCGACGACGCCCGCGATCGCCGCCCACCCGCCGACCGGCAGCCCGCCGAACAGCGCGTTCAGCGGCAGCCCGACCGCCGACATCGCGGTGGCGCCGTAGACGAAGCCCCACACGACGATGTAGACGCCGAAGAAGCCGGTCGCCCAGTAGCCCAGGCGGCGCCACCCGTCGAGCATGGTCGCGCCCGACCCGAGGTGCCAGCGGCCGACGGCCTCGCCGAGCGCGAGCTTCACCAGCGTGCCGACCACGGCCGCCCACAGCAGCACGGTCCCGAACGACGCCCCCGCGACCATCGTCGCGACGAGGTCGCCCGCCCCGACGCCGGTCGCCGCCGCCAGCAGCCCCGGCCCGATCGAGCGGATCCTGGCCGCACCGGTGGGGGGTTCGAGGAAATCGGTGCTGGGACCGGGAGAGGCCATCGTCACAGTCTCCGCTCGCAGGCGTCGGGAGTCGGGTCGTGCTGCACGCTAGGCGAGCGCGACCTGGTGTTCCAGCGCGAACGGGTCACGAACGGACCCGCCGTCCGGCCCCGCCGATGATCACGCGCCGCCGTCGCCGTGGTGCGCAGCGTTGCGGACCGCGCCGGTGCGGCGCACCATCGGCGGGCCGATAGATTGGCCGCGGTGCGGCCGGGTCACGGTCGTCGCACGCGCACGCACGGAGGGTGGGCATGGCCAACATCGACGAGATCCGGGCCGGGATCGGGCGGGCCAACCAGCAGGCCACCGAGAGCCTCGGCGCGCTGCGGCACGCCCGCCAGGCCATCGAGGAGGCCGGTGCGGCCTTCTCCCAGAACATCTACGGCACCGCCCAGAACGACGCCGACGACGCCCGCGCCCGCTTCGCCGCCGCGTCGGAGAAGATCGACGAGGTCGAGCAGGCCCTGCACATCGCGATGCAGTCCGCCGACGACGTCGCGTCCCGGCTCTGAGCACCGCCGCCGCCCGCCGCTGATGCCCCGCCCCGGTCGACGCGAACGGATCCGGACCGCGTTCGACGCGTTCCACCGGGCCGCGTCACGCGCACTGGGGGCGGCGGAGAACCGGCGCGACGAGGCCGCCCGCCGGCACGCCGAGGTCCTCGCCGAGCTGTGGCTGCGCGAGACCGGCCACGACGCGGCCCGCCGGGACCCGGGCCTGGCCCGGGTGCTGGACAACCCCCGCCTGGCCGGGGTGCTCGCCCGGGTCGCCGAGGACCGGGCGCACGTGTTCGACCGCTGGCAGGGCGACTCGCCCCGGGCGCTGTCGGACCTCGTCGCCGGCGCCGCGCCCGGTGCCGCCGGGGACGACCCGGCCGGGTGGCGTCCGGTCGCGGGCACCGTCGAGGCCACCGGCCCGGTGCCGGAGATGTGGGTGCTGGGCACCGGCAGCGTCGAGGGGGGCGCGCCGTTCCGGGTCGCCGTCCCGCTGCTCGACGGCGCGCACCTGCAGGTCGTGTCCACCCCGCGGACCCGGGAGCGGGCCGAGGCGATGGTCGAGCAGCTGGTCCTGCGCACCGTGCGCCACTTCCGGCCCGGCCTCGTGAACGTGCACGTCTGGGACGTCGGACGGCTCGCCGGGGCGCTGCCCGGGCTCTACCCGCTGACCCGCACCGGGCTGCTCACCGTGCACGACCCGACGCGGCTGGGCCGGCTGCTCGACCAGCTCTCCGACCGCATCCGCCGGGTGCAGACGCGGGTGCTCGCCGAGGGCGCCGGCTCGCTGCGGCAGCTCGCCGAGCGCACCGGCGAGCGCCCGGAGACGTGGCTGGTGGCGGTGCTGGTCGGCAACGGCCGGGACCTGCCCGAGGCCGAGCTGCGCCAGCTGCAGCGGGTCGCACGGGGCGGCGTCGCGGCCGGGGTCGCGCTCGTCCTGCTCGACGTCCCCGCCGCCCTGCCGCGCCCGGTGGAGACCGTCGACTTCGGGGACCCGCCCGGCGTCGACCCCGAGGACGAGCGGGCGCCGGTCCCGGTGCGGACGTCGCTGACCGGGCCGCACGTGCTCGTCGAGCCCGACCCGCCGGTCCCCGCCGACGACGCCGGCGTCGTGTGCGAGGCGGTCGCCGCCGCGCACGAGCAGTGGCGGGGCCGCCTCGGGGCCTTCCGCGACATGCTCCCGTCGCCCCGCCACGCCGGCTGCTCGCGCGACGGCCTGACCGTCGAGATCGGGCACGAGGACGGCATCCCGGCCGAGCTGACCCTCGACGACCACTCCCCGCACGCGCTCGTCGGCGGGCCCAGCGGGTCGGGCAAGACCAACCTGCTGCTGGCCTGGATCGCCGGGCTCGCCGCGACCTACGGGCCCGACGAGGTCGAGCTGTACCTGCTCGACTTCAAGGAGGGCGTGTCGTTCACCCCGTTCGCGCCCGACCCGGACGGGCACCGCGCCGACCGCCTCCCGCAGGCCCGGCTGATCGGCGTCAACATCAACACCGACCGCGAGTTCGGCCTGGCGCTGCTGCGCCACCTCGCCGAGGTGATGCGCAGCCGCGCCGAGGCCGCCCGCCGGCACGGCGCGACCAAGCTCGCCGAGCTCCGCGAGTCGCGGCCGGAGATGTCGCTGCCGCGCATCGTCGCCGTCATCGACGAGTTCCAGTTCCTGTTCACCGGCCGCGACGCGGTCAGCGCCGAGGCCACCGCGCTGCTGGAGGACGTCGCGCGCCGCGGCCGGTCCCAGGGCGTGCACCTCGTGCTGGCCAGCCAGGACGTCTCCGGCATCGACGCGCTGTGGGGCCGGTCGGCGATCTTCGAGCAGTTCGTCCTGCGGATCGCGCTGCCCCGGGCGCGGCGCATCCTCGCCCAGGACAACGAGGCCGCCCTCGCCCTGCCGCGCTGGCACGCGATCGTCAACCACGACTCCGGCGTCGCCCACGGCAACCGGGTGGTGCGGGTGCCCGAGGCCGGCGGGCCGGTCGTGCGCGACGTGCAGGTCGCCGCGTACGAGGCGTTCGGCGACACCCCCGACCCGGTCGTGTTCGACGGCGCCCGCGCCCCGTCGTTCGACGCGCTGGCCGCCCGGCTGCCCGGCGACGGTGTCGCCCGCGCCCTGGTCGGGCAGTTCGTCGACGTGCACGGCAGCCCCGCCGCGGCCGCGCTGCCCGACGCCCCGGGCCGCAACCTCGGGGTGATCGGGCCGGACGCGCGCGTCGCGCTCGGGCTGCTCTCGGCCGCCGTCCGCTCGGTGGCCGCGACGCTGCCCGACCCGTCGGCGGCGGAGTTCGTGCTGGTCCCGCTCACCCCGGACGCGACACCGGCCGCCGTCGCGCTCGCCCCGGACCTGCCCGGCGCGGTGGAGAAGGTGTCCGCCGACGGGTTCGCCGCGCGGGTCGCCGAGCTGGCCGCGACGGTCCGCGGCCGCGCCGGGTCCGGCGCCGACGGCGGGCACCCGGCGCTGCTCGTCGTGCTGCTGGGTGCCGACGCGGCCGAGTCCATGCTCGACCGCGCCGGCACCGAGGACCTGCGGGTGCTGTTGCGCCACGGGCCCGGGGTGGGCGTGCACGTGCTGGGGTGGTGGCAGGGCGCGCAGCGGCTCAAGACGCTGCTGGCCCCGCCCGGTGCCGCCGTCGACGACCTCGGCGCCTGGGTCGCGACGGGCGTGCAGGGCACCGACCTCGTGCCGCTGCTGGGCGGGCAGCCGCTGGACTGGACGCCGTCGTCCGGGCGGGCGCTGTTCCTGGACCGGTCCCGGTTCGGGCGCCCCCAGCTGGTGATGCTGACCGACGCCGGGGGTGGCCGATGAGCGCCGTGGAGCGCTACCGGGAGGTGGTCGCCGAGCTGGCCGGCGCCGTCGTCGACCTGCGCGAGCGCGACGCCCGGCGGGCCGAGGAGCTGCGCCGCGAGCTGCGCGGCACCGAGCGCGAGCTGCGCACGGCGGCCGACCGGCTGACCCTGGCCCGTGGCATGTTCGAGCTGCGCTGGGAGGCGGCGCTCGGCCTGATGTGGGCCGCCGAGGCGCCGGGCAAGCCGCGCCCGCGGCCCGACCCCCGCGCCGCCCCCGACGACCACGAGGCGCTGGAGGAGGCCGCCGACGAGGCCCTGCGCGCGCTGCGCGCGGCGGGGGACCGGCGGCTGTTCCGGCTGCGCCGCGACGACGACTGACCTCCGCCGACGACCGCCGGACCCCGGTGGAGCGCGACGTCGCCGCCCCCGCGTGCGGTGCACGCGGGGGCGGCGTCGAGTGGCAGGTGCCGGGGTTCCGGGGCCGGTGGTCGCCGTCCGCCCCTCCCCGGCGTACCGCGCGGGGCGGCACCGGCAGCGGTGGTGCGGGTCAGCCGACCGGGATGACCCCGAGGGCCAGCGCGGCCGCCATCATCACCAGCGAGCAGACCGCGGCCCGCCAGATCACCTTGCGGTGGTGGTCGGCCAGGTTGACCTTCGCCAGCGACACGAGCAGCAGCAGCGCCGGGACCAGCGGGCTGGTCATGTGCACCGGCTGGCCGATGATCGAGGCGCGGGCCATCTCGACCGGGGCGATGCCGTAGTGCCCGGCGGCCTCGGTGAGGATCGGCAGGATGCCGAAGTAGAACGCGTCGTTGGTGAGGAAGAACGTCAGCGGCATCGACAGCACGCCGGTGATCACCGCGAACCAGGAGCCGACCTCCGGCGGGACGGCCGCGACGATCCCGTTCGCCATCGCCGTCACCATCCCGGTGCCCGACAGCACCCCGACCAGGATCGCCGCGGCGAACACCATCGAGACGACGCCGACGATCGAGGTGGCGTGCGAGGTGACGGCCTTGACCTGGTCCTCGGGCTTCGGGAAGTTCACGACCAGCGCGATCGCGGCGGCCGCGACGAACACCAGCGAGAGCGGCAGCACGTCCATGCCCAGCAGGACCAGCAGCGACACCGTGAGACCGAGGTTGAACCAGATCAGCTTCGGCCGCAGGGTCGGGCGGTTCGGGTCGAGCGTGCCGCCGAGGAACGCGGAGTCGTCACCATCACCGGTGGAGCCGGTCGAGCCGGTGGAGCCGGTGCGGGCCGCCGGGACGTCGGTCCCACCGGTCCCGCCGACGCCGGCCAGCGCGGGCTCCCGCATCTCGGTGGCGACGACCTCCAGCGTCCGGCCGGACGCGATCAGGCGCTTGCGCTCCGAGCGGCCCAGCTGCCAGGCCAGCAGCAGCACCGTGACCATCCCGAGGACCATGCCCGGGACCATCGGGTTGAACAGCTCCGACGGCGAGACGTTCAGCACCGTCGCGGCGCGGACGGTCGGGCCGCCCCAGGGCAGGATGTTCAGCACACCGTTCGCCAGGTTCGCGACGACGGTCAGCACCACCGGGCTCAGGCCGAGCCGCAGGTAGATCGGCAGCAGCGCGGAGACGGTGATGATGAAGGTGGTCGAGCCGTCGCCGTCGAGGGAGACGACACCGGCCAGCACCGCGGTCAGCACGACCAGCCGGACCGGGTCGTTCTTCACCGTGCGGAGCACGAAGCGGATCAGCGGGTCGAACAGGCCGACGTCGATCATCGTGCCGAAGAAGATGATCGCGAAGAACAGCAGGACGGCGGTGGGCGCGAAGTCCGAGAACGCCGACTTGATCGAGTCGACGACGCCCTCCTCGCCCGGTTCGGACAGGCCGGTGCCCGTCGCGACCAGCGCGAAGGTCAGCGGGACGAGTACCAGGGCCAGTGTCGGGGCGAGGCGCTTCGACAGGATGAGGTACATGAAGACCGCGATCATCGCGGACCCGAGAACGATGAGCATCGGTGCTCCTCCTCTTGGTGTGGCGAGGAGGAACGCTAGGTCCGCGCGTGGCCCGGGCCACGCTTGCGGACACAGCTCACGCAGTGGTCGCTGCGTGCGCTGTGGTCGTTGTGGTCACGGGCCGGGGCGCGCGGTCACTCGTCGTCGGCGTCGTCGCGGGCGAGGAAGCTCGACAGCCGCTCGACGGCCGTCTCGAACTGCGGGTTCGCGTCGACGAACGCACGCAGGCGGTCGGCCAGCCACTCGACGCTGACCTGCTCGTCGCCGCGCCGGTCGACGAGCTCCTCGATGCCCCGGTCGGTGAAGTACACGACCGGCAGGCTACTCCCGCCCGGGCTTGACCCGGACGCGACGGCATCGTCTCCGATGGGGGCACCACCGACCCACGAGGAGCCTCCGATGACGACCCCGACGACGGGGACGACCGCCGTCCCGACCCCGGTGACCGACCGGGCGCTCGCGCCGGACCTGGCCCGCGGCGCCATGCTGCTGCTGATCGCACTGGCCCACGCTCCCTGGTACGCCTGGACCTCCGAGCCGGGGGCGGTGCTGCTGCACGCCGCGGACGGCGGGCTCGCCGACCGGGTCGCCCAGATCGTCACGATCACCGCCGTCGACGGCCGCGCCTGGACGCTGTTCGGGTTCCTCTTCGCCTACGGCATCGGCCAGATGTACGCGCGCCGCGTCGCCGGCGGCGGCACCGACGCCGGCGCGCGGGCACTGCTGCGCCGCCGCCACCGGTGGCTGCTCGCGTTCGGCCTCGTCCACGCGGCCGTGCTCTGGCAGGGCGACATCCTCGCCACCTACGGGGTGCTCGGGCTCCTGCTCGTGCCGCTGTTCCTGGGCCGCAGCGACCGCACGCTGGCGGTCGGGGCCGGGGTGCTGGCCGGGCTCGGCCTGCTCGTCGCCGCCGGGACGGCCGTCCTGATGCAGCTCACGGGGGCCACGACGCCGACGGCCGCGCCGCAGCAGCTCGCGCTGTCGACCCCGGGCTGGCTGGACACGCTGCCGCTGCGGCTCGTGCTGTGGGCCGGCGCGGCCCCGGGGGCGCTGTTCTCGTTCGTGATGCCGGCCGCGCTGCTGCTCGGGCTGCTCGCCGCCCGGCACCGGGTGCTGGAGGAGCCGGAGCGGCACCTGCCGCTGCTGCGCCGCACCGCCGTCCTCGGGATCGCGGTCGGCTGGGCCGGTGGCCTCGCGACCGCGCTGCTGCACGTCGGCGTGCTCGCGCTGCCCGACCCGGGCGCCGCCGCCCAGCTGCACATGGTCACCGGGCTGGCCGCCGCGCTGGGCTACGCCGCGGTGTTCGGGCTCGTCGCCCACCGGCTCCGCGGGCGCCCGGCGCAGCCGGTGGCGGTGCGCGCGCTCGTCGCGCTGGGCCGGCGCTCGCTGAGCGGCTACCTCGCCCAGTCGCTGCTGTTCGGGCCGCTGCTCGCGGCGTGGGGGCTCGGGCTCGGGGCGTACCTGACGGGCGCCTCGGCGGCCCTGGTCGCGGTCGCGGTGTGGCTCACGACGGTCGTCGCCGCCCACGGCATGGACCGGGCCGGGGTGCGCGGACCGGCCGAGACGCTGCTGCGCCGGCTGACCTACCGGCGCTGACCCCCGGGCGCACCGACGACGACGGCCGGGCGGGGAGACCCCGCCCGGCCGTCGTGTGCGTCGTGCGCCGGTTACTCGGCGAACGCCTTCTCGATCAGCTCGGCCTGCTCGACCTCGTGCACCTTCGACGAGCCGGCGGCCGGGGCCGCCATCCGCCGCCGCGACACCCGGGTGAAGCGGCCCTGCAGCTGGGGCAGCTTCTGCGGAAGCTCCAGGCCGTAGTACGGCCACGAGCCCTGGTTGGCCGGCTCCTCCTGGACCCAGCGGACGTCGTCGGCCTCGGGGTAGCGGTCGAGGACGGCGGCGATCTCGTCGGCCGGCATCGGGTAGAGCCGCTCGACGCGGGCGATCGCGGTCGCGTCGACGGTGGTGTCACCGTTCTTGCGGCGCTTGTCGCGGGCCGCGGCGAGCTCCCAGTAGATCTTGCCGGAGCAGAACAGCACGCGCTTCACGCCGGACACGCGCTCGCCCTTGCCGGCGTGCTCGGGGTCGTCGATGACCGGGCGGAACCGGCCCTCGGTGAAGTCCGACAGCGGGCTGACGACCTGCTTGGCGCGCAGCATCCACTTGGGCGTGAACACCACCAGCGGACGGCGGACGCCGTCGAGGGTGTGCTGGCGCAGCAGGTGGAAGTAGTTCGCCGGGTCCGACGGCAGCGCGACCGTCATCGAACCCTCGGCGCACAGCTGCAGGAACCGCTCGATGCGCCCGGAGCTGTGGTCGGGGCCCTGGCCCTCGAGGCCGTGCGGCAGCAGCAGCGCGACGTCGGAGAGCTGGCCCCACTTGGCCTCGCCGGAGGAGATGAACTCGTCGATGATCGACTGGGCGCCGTTGACGAAGTCGCCGAACTGGCCCTCCCACATCACGAGCGCCTCGGGGTTGGCGACCGAGTAGCCGTACTCGAAGCCGACCGCGGCGAACTCCGACAGCGCGGAGTCGTAGGGCAGGAACCGCGCCTGGCCCTCGGCCAGGTTGCGCAGCGGGAAGTACTCCGCGCCGGTGTGGCGGTCGATGAGCACCGAGTGCCGCTGCACGAACGTGCCGCGCCGCGAGTCCTGGCCGGACAGGCGGATCAGCCGGCCGTCCAGCGCCAGCGACCCCATGGCGAGGAGCTCGGCGAAGGCCCAGTCGACGTCGCCCTCGCGCGACATCTTCTCGCGCTTGCGCAGCACCGGCTCGACCCGCTTGTGGACGGCGAAGCCCTCGGGGAGGTTCGCGTGGACGTCGCCGATCCGGTGGACGACCTCCAGCGGGATCGAGGTGTCCAGGTCGGACGGGACCTGCTGCTCGGACTCGATCGACGGCGAGATCACCGGCGGGGTCCGCTCGAGCTCGCGCACCTCGTTGAAGACGTGCTCGAGCTGGTTGGAGAAGTCCTTGAGCGCCTGCTCGGCCTCCTCCATGGTGATGTCACCACGGCCGATCAGCGACTCGGTGTAGATCTTCCGGACGCTGCGCTTGGCGTCGATGATGTCGTACATCGACGGCTGGGTCATCGAGGGGTCGTCGCCCTCGTTGTGGCCACGGCGCCGGTAGCAGATCATGTCGATCACGACGTCGTTGTTCCAGCGCTGGCGGTACTCGACGGCCAGCTTGGCGACCCAGACGCAGGCCTCGGGGTCGTCGCCGTTCACGTGGAAGACCGGCGCGCCGATCATCTTCGCGACGTCGGTGCAGTACTGCGAGGAGCGCGAGTGCTCCGGCGCGGTGGTGAAGCCGACCTGGTTGTTCACCACGACGTGCACGGTGCCGCCGGTGCGGTAGCCGCGCAGCAGGGCGAGGTTCAGCGTCTCGGCCACGACGCCTTGGCCGGCGAAGGCCGCGTCGCCGTGCATGAGCACCGGCAGGACGGTGAAGCCGCCGTCGCCCTTGTCGAGCAGGTCCTGCTTGGCCCGGACGATGCCCTCCAGCACCGGGTCCACGGCCTCCAGGTGCGACGGGTTCGCCGTCAGGGAGACGGTGGTCTCGCCGTCGCCGAACATCCGGAAGTACTTGCCCTCGGCACCGAGGTGGTACTTCACGTCGCCGGAGCCGTGCGCCTGGCCCGGGTCGAGGTTGCCCTCGAACTCGCGGAAGATCTGGCTGATCGGCTTGCCGACGATGTTGGCCAGCACGTTGAGCCGGCCGCGGTGCGGCATGCCGATGACGACCTCGTCGAGCTCGCGCTCGGCGGACTTGTCCAGCACGGCGTCGAGCAGCGGGATGACGGTCTCGCCGCCCTCCAGCGAGAACCGCTTCTGCCCGACGTACTTGGTCTGCAGGAAGGTCTCGAACGCCTCCGCGGCGTTCAGCCGGGACAGGATGTACTTCTGCTCCGACGGGTCCGGCTTGACGTGCGGGACCTCGATGCGCTCCTCGAGCCACTTGCGCTGCTCGGGGTCGGCGATGTGCATGTACTCCGTGCCGATGGTGCGGCAGTAGGAGTTGCGCAGCAGGCCGAGGACGTCGCGCAGCTTCATGTGGCTCTGCCCGCCGAACCCGCCGACCGCGAAGTCGCGGTCGAGGTCCCACAGGGTCAGGCCGTGGCTGAGCACGTCCAGGTCGGGGTGCCGGCGCTGGCGGTAGTTCAGCGGGTCGGTGTCGGCCATGAGGTGGCCGCGGGTCCGGTAGGACTCGATGAGCTCCAGCACGCGGGCGGTCTTGTCGACCTCGCCCTCGGGGAAGTCCTGCACCCAGCGGACCGGCTCGTAGGGCACCCGCAGCGACGCGAAGACGTCGTCGTAGAAGCCGTCCTCGCCCAGGAGCAGCTGGTGGATCCGGCGCAGGAAGTCGCCGGACTCGGCGCCCTGGATGATCCGGTGGTCGTAGGTCGAGGTCAGCGTGATGATCTTGGAGATGCCGAGCTCGACGAGCCGCTCCTCCGACGCGCCCTGGAACGCGGCGGGGTACTCCATCGCGCCGACGCCGACGATCGCGCCCTGGCCCACGGTCAGCCGCGGCACCGAGTGGTTGGTGCCCAGCGTGCCCGGGTTGGTCAGGCTGATCGTGGTGCCGGAGAAGTCCTCGGCGGTCAGCTTGCCGTCGCGGGCCTTGCGGACCATGCCCTCGTAGGCCTGCCAGAACTGCGCGAACGACAGGTTCTCGCAGCCCTTGATCGACACGACGATCAGGGTGCGGCTGCCGTCCTTGCCGGGCATGTCCATCGCCAGGCCGAGGTTCACGTGCTCCGGCGTGGCGACGGCGGACTTGCCGTCGTTCTCGGTGAAGTGCCGGTTGAGGTTCGGGAAGTCCTGCAGCGCCCGGATCAGCGCGTAGCCGATCAGGTGCGTGAACGAGAGCTTCCCGCCGCGCGTGCGCTTGAGGTGGTTGTTGATGACGATGCGGTTGTCGGCCAGCAGCTTGGCCGGCACCGCGCGCACGCTCGTCGCCGTGGGCAGCTCGAGCGAGGCGGTCATGTTCTTGGCGATGGCGTTCGCGGCCCCGCGCAGCGGGGTGGTGGTCGCGCCACCCCCGTCCTGCGCCGGCTTCGCGGCCTTGGATCCGGAGCCCGCCGCGGGCTTGGCCGGGCGGCTGCCGTTCGACGACGCCGGCGCCGCGGCCGGGGCGCTCGCCGTGCGCAGGCGCTCCTCGGCGGGCGGCGGCTCGGCCTTCGGGGTGACCGGCGGCGGCACGTCACGCGCGGACGCGGTGCCCTTCCCACCGGAGGTGCCGCCGTTCGTCACGGCCTTCTGGGCCGGGGCGGAGGCGTCGTCGTCGGCCTTGCCGTCGCCGCTGCCGCCCTGGTCGTCCTCGGTGGCCGAGCCCCGGGTGACCCCACCCGAGGAGGCCGCCGGCGTGGACCCGTTGGAGGAGGAGGTGGCCTCGTCCGCGTCGTCGGCGTCGGCCGACGACGGGCGCTGCTCACCGTCCTTGCCGTAGTCGGCGAAGAACTCGTGCCAGGCCGGGTCCACGGCCGACGGGTCCTCCTGGAAGCGCTGGTACATCTCCTCGACGAGCCACTCGTTGGGACCGAAGTCGCTCGCCTGATGGGAGGTACTGCTCGATGACACTCTGCGTCAACCGCCTTGATAGCTGCTCGATTTGTCGCGACCGGCTACCAGGTTAGTCCCCCCGGCGCGAGACGTGGCAGTGTGCCGGGTCCCACTTCGTGATCGTTTCGTGATCGATCGATCCAGTGGGACGGGGGGTTCGATTCAGAAGCCGGGCGGGGAGCCCAGCACGGCCACCACCGACGTCTGCACGGCCGTCTCGGCGACGACGGTGCCGACCGGCGGGCCGACCCGGGCCGGGCGGCGGACGGTGTCGCGCTCGCCGGCGTACTGGCCGTCCACGGGGGAGATCAGCAGCTCGGTGCGGACCGGGCCGTCGTCGTGGACGAGGGTGGGGTGCGTCTCGCCGTCGAGGTTCCCGGTCTCGCCGAGCGACACCGCGGGCATCCGGCGCAGCGCCGCGTAGAGCACCGCGCGCAGCTCGGCGGGCACCCGGCAGGTCCGCAGCGCGTCGACCGCGCTCGGGAACGGCCCGGTGTAGCCGCGGCCGGGCGGGCTGTCGGCGATGAGCCGGTCGAGCATCGCGGCCGGGTCGCGGGGCAGCCCCGCCAGGAACGCCGCGGTCGGGTTGGACCAGGAGCCGACCTTCGCGGCGGGGACGTGGCCGTGCAGCTCGGCGTAGAAGTCGCCGTGCGGGGCGCGGAAGCGCCCGGTGGGCCACTGGTCGGCGATGTCGAAGCCCTCCTCGACGGCGGCCGCGCCGTCGCCGCTGAGCCAGTGCACGCGCCCGGTCAGCTCGCGGTCGAGCAGCCAGTCCTGCGCCGGGTCCAGCGGGGTCCACTGCTGCAGCAGGTGCTCGCTGTAGTGCACGCACAGCTCGTCGCCCGCGAAGCAGGTGCCCATCCACCAGGCGTGGGTGGCCGTGTGCCGGTAGTGACCGGGGGAGATCGGCTCGTCGGAGGTCCGGATCGCCAGCTCCAGCAAGTCGGGCTCCTCGTCACGTCGCGAGTCCTGGGGCGGGTGCCCGGAGGGTTGCCCCGGACACCGTGAACCGTGGATGACGTCACACATTCTGTACGCCCCGCACACGAGCCGTGACGCGGCCCCCCGGTGCTGGGCCGAACGGTCCAACGACGTGCGCCCGCCCGACGCAGCGGTGCCGGCCCCTCACGCGGCCGCGCGCGAGCCGGAGAGCCGGAAGCCGCGGTAGCCGCCGCGGGCCACGTCGTCGCAGGTCGCGACGTAGCGGGCGAACCCGCCGGCGTAGGGCATGAACACCGCGGGCTTGCCCGGCACGTTCGCGCCGAGGTACCAGGAGCTCGCCGCGCGGGGCAGCAGGGTGGCCTCGGCCGCGGCCCGGTTGTGCTCGCCCCACTCGTGCTCGGCGGCGGGGTCGGCCTCGATCCGGTCCCGGCCGGTCGCGCGCAGGTGCTCCAGGCAGCCGGCGATCCAGTCCACGTGGTGCTCGATGGAGGTCGGCATGTTGGTCAGCACCGACGGGCTGAACGGGCCGGTGACGGTGAACAGGTTCGGGAAGCCGGACACGGCCAGGCCGAGGTAGGTGCGCGGGCCCGCCCGCCACGCGTCGCTCAGGGCGGTGCCGTCCGGGCCGACCGGGTCCAGCCGCAGCAGCGGCCCGGTGAGGGCGTCGAAGCCGGTCGCGAACACGAGGTCGTCGAGCTCGTGGCGGGCGCCCGAGCGCAGCCGCAGCCCGCCCGGCTCCACGGCCTCGACCGGGTCGGCGCGGACGTCGACGAGCGTGACGTCGTCGCGGTTGTAGGTCTCGAAGTAGCCGGTGTCGATCGGCGGGCGCTTGGTGGCGAACCCGTGGTCGTGCGGGAGCAGCGCCTCGGCGGTCGCCGGGTCCGCCACGACCTCCCGGATCCGGTCGCGGATGAAGTCCGAGGCGGTGGCGTTGGCGGCCTCGTCGGCGAGCAGGTCCGCATAGGACGCGCGGAACCGCAGCCCGCCGCGTTCCCAGGCGGCCCGGTAGACGCGCTCGCGCTCGTCGTCGCCGACGTCGAGGGCCGACTGCGGGTTGACGACGAAGGGGTGGCCGTTGGTCGACCCGGCCTGGACCTCGCGGATCCGGGCGTAGTCGGCCTTGTAGGCATCGGCCTCCCCGGCGCCCAGCGGGCCGTTGCGGGCCGGGATCGAGTAGTTCGGGGTGCGCTGGAGGACGGTCAGGTGCGCGGCCTGCGCGGCGAGCACCGGGATCGCCTGGATGCCGGTCGAGCCGGTGCCGACGACGCCGACCCGCCGCCCGGTCACGTCGACGCCGTCGTGCGGCCAGGCGCCGGTGTGGAACCAGCGCCCGGCGAAGTCCGCGAGCCCCGGCAGGTCCGGCACGTTCGCGGCGGACAGGCAGCCGACGGCGGTGACCAGGTAGCGGCAGTGCACGTCGCGGCCGGTGTCGGTGGTGACGGTCCAGCCGCGCCCGTCGGCGTCGGCGCGGGCGCCGGTGACCGTGGTGGACAGCCGGATGTCGCGCCGCAGGTCGAACCGGTCGGCGACGTGGTCGAGGTAGGCCCTGATCTCCGGCTGGCGCGGGTAGCGCTCGGTCCAGGTCCACTCCTGCTCGAGCCCGCGGTCGAAGGAGTAGCAGTAGTAGTAGCTCTCGGAGTCGCAGCGGGCGCCCGGGTACCGGTTCCAGTACCAGGTCCCGCCGACGCCGCCGGCGCGTTCCAGCACGACCGCCGACATCCCGAGCCCGCGCAGGCGGTGCAGCATGTAGAGCCCGGCGAACCCGGCTCCGATCACGACCGCGTCGTACTCCTCGTGGGCCATGTCACCCAGATGAGCACGCCTGCGCGGGCCCGGCAAGCTCAGGACATCCAGGTCTTGAGCTTCTCGAAGGTCGCGTTCACGTCGGTGGTCATCGGGTTGACGTGCAGGTGGGTGATGCCGTTCTCGCGCAGCGCGGCGATCCGCTCGCGGACGTGGCCCTCGGGGCCGACCAGGGTGACCTTGTCGATGAAGTCGTCCGGGAGGGCGGCCATGGCCTCCTCCTTCTTGCCGTCCAGGTAGAGGTCCTGCACGACCTTCGCCTCGTCGGCGTAGCCCTGCTTGGCGAAGACGGTGTTGTAGAAGTTCTTGCCGCGCGCGCCCATGCCGCCGATGTAGAGCGCGTAGAGGCCGCGGGCCGCCTGGCGGGCCGGCTCGAAGAACTCCTCCTCGAGCGCGACGATCCCGCCGCCGGTGATCTGCAGCGGGCCCAGCTCGGGCGCGCGCTTGGCGTAGCCGGCCTGCAGGGCGGGGCCGAAGACCTCCTGGATCTTCTCCGGCAGCACGACGTGCGGCAGCCAGCCGTTCGCCAGCTCCGCGGTCATCTCCAGGTTCTTCTCGCCGAGTGCGGCGACCCAGACCGGGATGTCGGAGCGCTTCGGGTGGTTGATGATCTTCAGCGGCTTGCCGAGACCGGTCCCGCCGGGGAACGGGATCGGGTAGAGCCCGTCGTTGGTGAGCTTCTCCTCCCGCTTCCAGACCTTGCGGCAGATCTCGATGATCTCCCGGGTGCGCCCGACCGGCTTGTCGTAGGCGACGCCGTGGAAGCCCTCGATGACCTGCGGGCCGGACGCGCCGAGGCCGAGGCTGAACCGGCCGCCGGACAGCGCGTCGAGCCCGGCCGCCGTCATCGCGGTCAGGGTGGGCGTGCGCGAGTAGATCGGCAGGATCGCCGAGCCGATCTCGAGCCGCTCGGTGCGCGCGGCGAGGTAGCCGAGCAGCGAGACGGCGTCGTAGGAGTACGCCTCGGCGGCCCAGACGACGTCGAGGCCGGCGCGTTCCATGTCGGTGACGGCGTCCGCGTTGCGGATCGGGTCGTCGCCGTAGGGGAGGACGGTGGAGAGCTTCACTCCCCGTTCAGTACTCAGAAGTTACTCGCGGGTCAAGTCCGGGACGCGGGCAGAACCCGAATCGGAACAGGGGGGTTAGCCGCACTGCCCGGTGGGTACGGCGCCGGGACAGTGGACGGCATGACGCTCGAGGCCGCACCTCCCCGCACCACGTCCGAGAAGAGGACGCCCGCACCGATCACCGACGGGCAGCGCCCACCGGGCGCGATGTTCCTGGTCGCGGTGTTCGTCATCCTCCCGACGCTGGCGCTCGCCGCGGCCGTGCCGCTGGCCTGGGGCTGGGGCCTCGGCTGGGTCGACGTGGCCCTGTTCGTCGTCTTCTACGCGATCAGCGGGCTCGGCGTGACCGTCGGCTTCCACCGCTACTTCACCCACGGCTCGTTCAAGGCGAAGCGTCCGCTGCGGATCGCGCTGGCGATCGCGGGCAGCATCGCCCTGCAGGGCGGCGTCCTGGACTGGGTCGGCGACCACCGCCGCCACCACGCCTTCTCCGACAAGGAGGGCGACCCGCACTCGCCGTGGCTCTACGGCACCGGCCCGAAGGCGCTGGTCAAGGGCTTCTGGCACTCGCACATGGGCTGGCTGTTCCAGCGTGACCTCACCAACATGAAGCGCTTCGCCCCGGACCTGGTCGCGGACAAGGACATGGACCGCCTGCAGAAGGCGTTCCCGCTCATCGTCGTCGCGAGCCTGCTCGGCCCGGCGCTGATCGGCGGCCTGGTGACGATGTCCTGGTGGGGCGCGTTCACCGCGTTCTTCTGGGCCGGCCTGGTCCGCGTCGCGGTGCTGCACCACGTCACCTGGTCGATCAACTCGATCTGCCACATCTGGGGGGAGCGCCCCTTCGCCTCCCGTGACCGGTCGGCCAACGTCTGGTGGCTCGCGGTGCTGTCCTTCGGCGAGTCCTGGCACAACCTGCACCACGCCGACCCGACCTGCGCCCGGCACGGCGTGAAGAAGGGCCAGATCGACATCTCGGCCGTCGTCATCAAGGGCTTCGAGAAGCTGGGCTGGGCGACCGACGTGCGCTGGCCCACCACCCGCCGGCTGGAGAAGCTCGCGGCGAAGAAGCAGCCTGCCGCGGCCTGACCCGCACGCGTCATGCGCACGCCCCCGGTACGGATCCCGTACCGGGGGCGTCGTCGTGCCGGGGCCCGGCTAGCGGCGGGGCCGGCTGCGGCGCTCGGGCCGGCCGCCGCCTCGCGCCGGGCGCCCGCGCCGGGAGCCGGTTCCGGTGCCGTCGCGCGACGGCTGCGGCGCGGCCCCGGCCGCCCGGGGGGTGCGCGAGCTGTGCGCGGTCCGGCCGCGGACGATCCCGATGAACTCCTCCATCAGCTCGGAGTTCTCCGCGTCCGGCCAGACCAGGGCGACCGTCGAGCCGGGCGCGTCGGTCAGCGGGCGGTGGGTGAGGTCGCGGCGGTGGTGCAGCCGGGCCAGCGACTGCGGGACGACGAGCAGCCCCACGCCCGCCGCGACGAGCTCCACCGCCTCCGCGGTCGTCGCGGGCTCGTGCTCCGCCGCCCGGCCGGGCCGCCGGTCCGCCCAGTCCAGGGTGTCCTCCGGGGCGCGCTGCACGACCTCGTCGGCCAGGTCGGCGACGCACAGCTCGTCGGCCGCGGTCACGACGTGGTCCTTCGGCGCGACGACGACGGTCGTCTCGGTGTAGAGCGGGATCGCGTGCAGGCCGTCGCGGTCCACCGGCAGCCGGAGCACGGCCGCGTCGACCGACTCCGCGCGGACCGCCGCCTCGGCCTCGCCGACCCCGAGCTGCACCAGCTCCAGCTCCACCCCCGGACGCCGCTCGGCCCACATCCGGGCCCACTTGCCGGGCGTGACGCCGGGGACGTAGCCGAGCCGGAAGCGCGCAGCGGGGTCGGTCACCGGCCCAGGCTAACGGCCGTCACGGCCCCGATACCCTGGGGATATGACGCGGCAGAGGTCCACCCAGACGATGAAGCCCGCGACGGCGGCGAAGAAGCTCGGCGTGCTGCTCGACGCGACGCCGGCCGACTTCCGCGACGGGGTGGTCTCCCGCGACGAGCTCGACGCGCTGCAGGCCGACCCGCCGCAGTGGCTGCGCACGCTGCGCGCCGAGGGGCCGCACCCGCGCCCGGTCGTCGCGGACCGGCTCGGGGTGTCGATCTCCGGGCTCGCCCGCGCCGGGATCACCGACCCGCTGACCACCGAGCAGATCGCGGCGATCAAGGCCGAGGAGCCCGAGTGGCTGGCCCGCGAGCGCGCGACCCGCGCGGAGACCCAGCGCGCCGAGGCGCGGCTGCGGTCCGTCCGAGGACCGGAATCGTCCGCATGAGCTGACACCGTCGTCCCATGACGATGTTCCTGCTGGTCCCCGGCTTCTGGATCGACCCGTCGGTGTGGGACGAGGTGGCCGCCGCGCTGCGGGCCCGCGGCCACGACGCGACCGCGGTCGAGCTCGGCCACGCGCCCACCGACACCGCGGAGTCCCACGTGGACGACGTGCTCGCCGCACTCGGTACCGCCGACGGGCCCGTGGTGCTCGCCGGGCACAGCGGCGCCGGTCCGGTCTGCGCCGCCGCGGCCGAGCGGGCCCGCGACCGCGTCGCCCACCTGGTGTTCGTCGACACCGGCCCGCTCCCCGACGGCGTCGCGCAGGTCGACTTCCTCCCGCCCGAGGGGCAGCGGTGGGTCCGCGACGCGATCGCGGCGCACGGGAGCGGGCAGCCGATGCCGACCCGCGCGGAGTTCGACGAGCTCGGCACCAGCACCGAGGGCTTCTCCGACGCGGCGTTCGCGGCCGTGCGCGCCCGCTCGCGGGTGGAGCCCGCCGGCGCGGTGCTGACCGGCGCGCGTCGCGGGACGCCGGACCCGACTCTGCCCAAGACCGTCGTGGCCTGCAGCTTCGCCCCCGAGCAGGTGCGGGCGCTGATCGACGCCGGTGTCCCCGGCTTCGCCGAGATGGGCGGCCCGGAGTGGACGACGGTCGCGCTGCCGACGGGGCACTGGCCGATGGTGTCCGAGCCCGCGGCGCTGGCGGAGCTGCTCGCATCCCTCGCCTGACCCGCCCCGCCCCGCCCCGCCGCGTACCGGACCGACCTGTTCGCGCGCTGA
>NZ_JBBJUP010000030.1:0-24681 GCF_037727765.1 Pseudonocardia spirodelae
GTCCGGTAGTCGGTGCGGCCGGTCGGGACGGTGCGGAAGGTGACCCGGTCGCCGCGCAGCTGCGCGGCGTGGGCGAGCATCGAGGTGAGGTCCCAGCCCTGGTCGAGCACGACCGCGCCGTTGACCGCCTGCATCAGGTCGGCGACGGCGCCCGGGTCGGCGAGGGTGCCCGCCGACAGCAGCCGGTGGGTCAGGCCGGCCAGGAACGCCTGCTGGCGCCGGACCCGGTCGAGGTCGCCCTCGGGCAGGCCGTGGCGCTGGCGGACGAACTGCAGCGCCCGCGCGCCCTGCACCGTCTGCGGGCCGGCGGCGAAGTCGGCGCCGGAGTAGCTGTCGTGCACGGGGGCGCGCAGGCAGACCGGGACGCCGCCGAGGGCGCGGGTGATGTCGGCGAACCCGGCCAGGTTGACCTGGGCGTAGTGGTCGATCGAGGCGCCGGTGAGCTCCTCGACGGTGTGCACCAGCAGCCGGCTGCCCGCGGCGTTCGCCGCGCGCTCCAGCTCGGCGCCGGTGAGCCCGTCGCGCACCAGGCCGGGCCGGGCCGCGGCGGCGCCGCGCGCCAGCGCCGAGTTGATCTTGTGCGTGCCGAACCCGGGCACGTCCACCCAGGAGTCGCGCGGGATCGACACCGCGGACGCGCCGAGCGCGGGGTCGTCCGGGATCCGGACGAGCATGAGGGTGTCGGTGTTGTTCTCGCCGTCGGACGAGCCGGCGTCGAGGGCGTCGAGGACCTCGCGGGGCAGCGGGTTGCCGCGGGCGTCGACCCGCGAGTCGCTGCCGACCAGCAGGATGTCGGTGGCGCCGTCGGCGACGTGCGGGCCGGTGACGTCGGCGGTGGTGAACCCGCCGTCGTGTCCGGCCAGGAGCCAGCCCGCGCCGGTGGCGAGCAGGACCGAGGCCGACAGCGCCGCGAGCAGGGTGCGTCCACGACGGCGGCGCGGCCCCCCTCGCCCGGCCCGCGGCCAGGGCTCGGCCACCGGCCGCATCGGGACGGTGGGCCGGGAACCGGTGTCGCCGGGGCCCGCCGGGCGCGCACGCCGGGTCCCGGGGCCCGCCGGGTGTGCACGCGGGGCCCCGGCGTCCGCCGGGTGGGACCGACGGGGACCGGGAGCCACCGGGCCGGCACGACGGGCACCAGGAGTGGCCGCCTGCGCGGGCCGGGGGCCGGTCGCGGCGCTGCGCGGCGGCCGTGCGGACCGCGGTGGCGGCTCCCGGCGGCCCCGGGCACCGGGCGGGGTCACGCGCTCCCCCGCTCCCGCCCGGCTCCCGGGCGGCGGCGCTCCTGGGCGGCGACGACGGTGCGGACCACCTCGACGACCCCGGCGTCGGCGATGGCGTAGATCTGGTGGCGGCCGTCGCGCTGGGCCCGGACGAGTCCGGCGAGCTTGAGCTTCGCGAGGTGCTGGCTGACCGCGGCGACCGGCTGGCCCAGTGCGGTGGCGAGGGTGCCGACGTCGCACGGGCCGGCGGCCAGCAGCCAGACGATCTGCAGCCGCGAGGTCGCGGCGAGCATCCCGAACGCGGCCGCGGAGTCGGCCAGCAGCTCGGGGTCGAGGGGCTGCGGGCCCCCGGGGGCGGTGTCCACCGGACCTCCAGACAGTTGCGTCACTTACGCAACTGTTACCGTACCGGGCGGCGCCGGCCGCGGCGCCGGGGACCGGAGGGGCGCACGTGGGCCGGACGACCGGGCGGGACGGCGCCGCCGTCCCCCCTCCGCCCGCGCCGGTCGCCCCGCCCGCGGGCCCCGGCCCGGCCGGCCTGCGCCGGTGGGCCGCGGCGGACGCGTTCGCGCTGCTGCGGGGCCTGGAGACGTCGCGGCGCGGCCTCACCGAGGACGACGCGGCCCGTCGCCTGCACCGCCACGGCGAGAACGCCGCCGCCGACCCCGCGCGCCCGGCGGGGCCCGCGGCGTGGGTCCGCCGCGCCCTGGCCGGCCCGTTCGCCGGGCTGATGACCGTGCTGGGCGTGCTGCTGGCCGTCGCGGGGAGCCCGGGGAGCGCGGCGCTGGTGCTCGTCGTCGCCGGTCTCGGGGTCGGGCTGCGGCTCTGGCACGCCGTGCGCACCGACCGTCGCACCCGGCTGCTGCGCGCGCACGCCGCCACCACCGTCACCGTGCGGCGGCGCGCGGCGCCCGGCTCGCCGCCGCGGGAGAGCGAGGTGCCGCCGCAGGACCTGGTGCCCGGCGACGTCGTCCTGCTCGCCGCGGGCGACCCGGTCCCGGCCGACGCGCGGCTGCTGCGGGCCGAGGACCTGCTCGTCGACCAGTCCGCGCTGTCCGGGGAGCTGCTGCCGGTGCCGAAGGCGCCCCCGTCCCGGACCACCGCCGGCGACGGCCCGCTCACCGCGCTGCCCGCGCTGCTGTTCGCGGGCAGCACCGTGGTCCGGGGCAGCGCGACCGCGGTCGTGCTGGCCACCGGCGCGCGCACCCACACCGAGGAGCTCGCCGGACGCGGCCGGCGCCCGCGCCCGGAGTCGGAGGTGGACCGGGGCCTGCGCTCGGTGCGCCGCGCCCTGGTGCGCTGCATGCTCGTCGCGGCGCCGCTGGTGCTCGCCGTCAACGCGGCGGTGTCCGGCGACGCGCGCCAGGCGCTGCTGTTCGCCGTCGTCGTCACGGTGGGGCTGGCCCCGGAGCTGCTGCCACTGGTCGTCGGGACGACGCTGTGGCGCGCCACGACCCGGCTGCGCGGGTCCGGGGTGCTGGTCGCCCGGCCCGAGGCCATCCACGACCTCGGCGCGATCGACGTGGCCTGCCTGGACAAGACCGGCACCCTCACCGAGGACCGGGTGGTGTTCACCCACTCCGTCGACGTCGACGGCCGCCCCGACCCCGCCCCGGCCGCCGCGGCCGCCGTCGCGGTGCGGTTCCAGGGCACCCCGCGCGACGGCCTGGACGACGCGCTGGCCGCCGCCGACCGGGACGGCTCCGCGGTGCTCGCCCACGGCCTGCTCACCAAGGTCGACGAGCTGCCGCTCGACCACGTGCGGCGCCGCTGCGCGGTGGTGCTGCGCGACGCCCACACCGCGGGCGAGCTGGTGATCGTGCGCGGCGACCCGGACACCGTGCTCCCCCGCTGCACCCGCGTGGTGCGCGCGGGCGGCACCGTGGAGCTGACCGCGTCCCTGCGCGCCGCGGCCGCCGACGCCGTCGCCGGGCACCGGGCGACCGGGATGCGGGTCGTCGCCGTCGCCACCCGCCGCACGCCCGCGCTGCGCCCGCTCGGCCCCGGGGACGACGACGACCCGGAGCGGGACCTGCTGCTGCTCGGCCTCGTCGGCATGGTGGACCCGGTGCGGGAGTCCGCGGCGCGGGCGGTCGCCCGCTTCGCCGGACAGGGCGTCGCGGTGACCGTCCTGACCGGCGACGACACCGCCGTCGCGGAGCAGGTGTGCGCGCGGGCCGGCATCGCGGTCACCGGGGTGCTCGACGGCGCCGCCCTCGACGCGCTCGACGACGCCGCCCTGGCCCGCACGGTGGAGCGGACCACCCTGTTCACCCGGCTCGGGCCGCTGCAGAAGGAGCGGGTCGTCGCCGCCCTGCAGGCCCGCGGGCACACCGTCGGCTTCCTCGGCGACGGCCTCAACGACGTCGGCGCGCTGCGGATCGCCGACGTCGGGATCGGGGTCGACGGGGCCGTCCCGGCCGCGCGCGCGGCGGCCGACATCGTGCTGACCGACCGCAGCCCCGACGTCGTGGTGTCCGCGGTCGAGGAGGGCAGGCGCACCCTCGGGCGCGCCACCCGCTACCTGACGGTGACCGCGGCGCTCAACGTCGGCAACGCGCTGTCGGTGCTGGCCGCGTCGGCGGTGCTGCCGTTCCTGCCGCTGCTGCCCGCGCAGCTGCTGCTGCAGGGCGTGCTCTTCGGTGTGGCCGCGCTGTCGCTGTCGTTCGACCGCGTCGAGCCCGGCTGGACCGCCCGGCCGCGGCGCTGGGACACCCGCGGGATGCTGCGGTTCATGGCCCTGTTCGGGCCGCTGGCCTCGGCCTTCGACCTGGTCACCTTCTGGGCGGTCTGGCGCTTCCTCGGCCTGGACACCCCGCAGGAGCAGGCGGTGTTCCAGGCCGTCTGGTTCATGGAGGGCGTGCTGTCGCAGGTCCTGCTGCTGCTCCTGCTGCGCTCGCGCGCCGGTCGCGCGGCGCGCCCGGTGGTGGCGACGGTGTCCGCCGTCGTCGCCGCGGGGCTCACGGTGCCGTTCACCCCGCTCGGCCCGCTGTTCGGGATGGCGGCCCCGCCGGCCTCGGTGTGGCCGCTGCTGGCCGCCGTCGTGCTGCCGTTCCTGCTGTGTGCGGCCGCGGTGCGGCCGCTGTACCTGCGTCACGTGCTGGGGATCCGCGCCGCGGACATCCCGGCGGAGTAGTGGCCGGACCCGGCCGCTCGGTGGGCCGGTCCGGCCGCGTCCTGCGCTCGGCGCCGCCGGGCCCGACGGCGCCCGGGACGGGTCCCCGGCGCCGTCGGGGCGGCCGGGCCGCCCGCCGGGTCAGAGCAGCGAGGACCAGTAGGTCCAGAAGCGCTGCAGGGCCAGGCCGGCGACCAGCAGGAACCACAGCACGACCGGCACCGCGTGGTAGCCGGAGACGCGCGCGGCGACCGCGCGGGCGCCGCCGCCGAAGCGGTCGAGCGTCGCGAGCAGCGTGTACCAGAAGATCGGGATCGTGACCGCCCAGACGACCATGCAGTACGGGCACAGCGCGCCGATCGAGTACAGGCTCTGGACGATCAGGTAGTGCACGAACACGACGCCGAGCGCGGCGCCCGCGGTCAGCCCGGCCCACCACCAGCGCGGGAAGCGGGCCCCGGCCAGCAGCGCCGCACCGGTCGTCACGACGACGGCGAACGCCCCGATGCCCAGCAGCGGGTTCGGGAACCCGAAGAACGCGGCCTGCGGGGTCTGCATGACCGACCCGCAGGACAGCACCGGGTTGATGCTGCACGACGGCGTGTAGCCGGGGTCGAGCAGCAGCTCGATGCGCTCGACGGTCAGCGTGAACGCGGCGATCAGGCCGAGCGCGCCGCCCACGGCGAGCAGCCAGGGCAGGAACCGCGGCAGCGGCCCGGGGACGGCGGGCTCGCCCCCGGCGGCCGGGACGCGGGCGAACTCCTCGGTGCGGGCCGCGGCGGGGGTGCTCACCGGGTCACCGCCGCGTCGAGGGCGTCGGTGATGTCCTGGACCGAGCGGAGCTCGACCTTCTCGCCGTCGACGAAGATCGTCGGGGTGCCGCTGACCCCGGCGGCCTGGCCCGCGGCCGTGTCCGCCTCGATCTTCGCGGCGGTGGCCGGGTCGGCGACGGCGGCGTCGTAGGCGGCGAGGTCGAGGCCGAGCTCCTGGGCGTAGCCGCGGAACACGGTGGCGGCGTCGGCGGACTCGGACCAGTCGGCCTGGGTCTCGAAGAGCCGGTCGTACATCGGCACGAACTTCCCCTGGGCGCGCGCGGCCTCGCCGGCGATCGCGGCGGCCTCGGCGTTGCGGTGCATCGGCAGCGGGAAGTTGCGGAACACGAACTGCACGCGGTCGCCGTACTGCTGCACGAGCTGGTTCATGATCGGGTGGACCCGGCCGCAGGCCGGGCACTGGAAGTCGGCGAACTCGACGAGGGTGGCCGAGGCGTTCGGCGCGTCGTTGAGGCGCGCCGCGTCGGCGGTGACGAGGGTGTCGGTGGTGCCGCCGGCGCCGGCGGCAGCGCCGGACGGGGTGTCGGGCCGGGTCGCGAACAGGATCGCGGCGACGATCAGCGCGAACGCGCCGACGGCGGCCAGGGAGATGGTGACGTTGCGGGTCATCGGGAGTCTTCCTCCACGGGGCCCGGCGCGGGGGCCGGGTCGGAACGGGTGCGGGGACGCGGGGCGGGGTGGGCCGCCGGGGTCAGTTCCGGTCCACGCAGAGGTGTTCCACCGGCGACGGGGCGCACAGCGTCCGTTCCGGTGCGGCGGGCGGGGCGACGCCGGGGTGCCCGGGCGCCAGGACGGTGACCGCGGCGAGCGGCAGCACCGACGGGGCGGGGGCGTCGTCGTCGCGGCGGGGGGCCTGGTCGCAGTCGCCCGGGTGCATCAGCACCGGCGGGTGCTGCGAGCAGTCCGAGCCGACGACGACCACGGGGGTGGCGGCGTGTGTGTCCGAGGTGACGACGAGGGGTCCCGCGCAGAGCACCAGGGCCAGGACCAGCAGCGTCAGCGGGGCGAGGACGCGCACGTCCATCACCTCGCTCCTCCGCCGGGCCGGTCCGGCGGCCTCGCGGCCGCCGCCGACGACGATACCGGCGCCGCCGCGCCGCTCCGGGGCTCCCCCACGACGACGGCGGCCGGGGACCGGCCGTCGCTGCGGGACGCCCGGTCGTCGGGCGGCTACGGTCGGTGCATGAGCTTCCCCGAGCCCGGCGCGGTGTGGCGCCCCGCCTCGGCCACCGAGCGCGCCGTCACCGCGCGCAGCGGGTCCTGGACGCGCTTCGCCGCGCCGGGCGACGCGGTCGGCGGCGGGTTCGGGCTGTTCGAGAGCTGGATCCCGCCGGACTCCCCCGGCGCGCTGCCGCACTACCACACGGGGTTCACCGAGAGCTTCTACGTGCTCGACGGCGCACTGCGGATCATGACCGGCGACACCTGGACCGAGGCCGGCCCCGGCGATCTCGTGCACGTCCCGGCGCACGGGGTGCACGCGTTCCGCACCGGGCCCGGCAGCGACGCGCGGTTCCTCATCCTGTTCGTGCCCGGGGCGCCGCGGGAGCGCTACTTCCGGGGGCTGGCCGGGTTCGCCGGGCGGGACGAGCCGCCGTCGCCTGCGGAGGTCGACGCGTTCGCCCGCACCTGCGACCAGGTCAACCTGCGCGACCACCCGGGTTTCTGAGCCGTCGCCGGCGCCCCGGGCACGAGGGCGAGGCCGACCGCGGACCCGTCGCCGACGTCGTGGTCCGGGCCGGTCCGTTCGGCGGCGGAGCGCGCCGGGTGCGGGTGGGTGCCCTCGCCGACGCCCGGCGAGGACCGTGCGCGCGACGGGCGGGCCGCGGCCGGTCCCCCGCCGCTCAGCTGACCAGCCCCGCCCGGAACGCCAGCGCGACGAGCTGCACCCGGTCGCGGCACTGCGTCTTGGCGAGCAGGTGCCCGATGTGGGTCTTGACCGTCGCCTCGGACACGACGAGGTCGGCCTGGATCTCGGCGTTGGAGCGGCCGTTCCCGACGAGCAGGAGCACCTCCTGCTCGCGCGGGGTGAGCCCCGCGAGCGCGGCCGTGGCCTCCGCCGACGGCTCGGCGGCGGCGGGCTCCGGCGCGGACAGCAGCGGCCGGGTGGCGCGCAGCAGCCGCCGCGTCGACACCGGGTCGACCACGGAGTCCCCGCGGTGCACGGTGCGGACGGCCTCGATCAGGTCCTGCGGCGAGACGTCCTTGAGCAGGAACCCGCTGGCGCCCGCGGCGATGGCCTCGGTGACGGACTCGTCGAGGTCGAAGGTGGTCAGCACGAGCACCCGCACCCCGGGGTGCTCGGCGACGACGCGGCGGGTCGCGGCGATGCCGTCCAGGCGCGGCATGCGCACGTCCATCAGCACGACGTCGACCGCGGTGCGCCCCAGCTCGGCGAGCGCGGCCTCGCCGTCGCCCGCCTGGGCGACCACGGCGAGGTCCTCGCAGGAGTCCAGCACCATCGCGAAGCCGGTGCGGACCAGCTCCTGGTCGTCGACGAGCATCAGCCGTACGGGGTTCACCGGTCTCCTCGCGGGGTGGGGGTCAGGGGCAGGCGCAGCCGGACCGTCCAGCCGCCGTCGGGGTGCGGGCCGGTCTCGACCGACCCGCCGTGCAGGGCGGCGCGCTCGCGCATGCCGGTGATGCCGTGCCCGCCGCGCGGCGGGGTGGGCACCGGCCCGCGGGCGCCCTCGTCGCGGACCCGGACGGTCAGCTCGTCGGCGCTCCAGTGCAGCGTGACGCGGGTGGGCACGCCCGGCCCGGCGTGCTTGACGACGTTGGTCAGCGACTCCTGCACGATCCGGTAGACGGTCAGCCCGGGGCCGGTCGGGAGCTCGCGCGGGGTGCCGGTGACGGCGAGGTCGGCGGGCAGCCCCCCGGTGCGGACCTGCTCGACGAGCGCGGGGACGTCGCCGACGCCGGGCTGCGGGCGGGCGGCGTCGCCGCCGCCGGTGTCGCCGTCGAGGCCGTCGGTGTCGCGCAGCATCGCCAGCAGGCCGCGGACGTCGGCGAGCGCGGAGCGGCCGGTCGTCGCGATCCCGGACAGGACCTCGACCGCCTTCGCCGGGTCGCGCTGCGCGGCGAACTGCCCGCCGTCGGCCTGGGCGATGATCCCCGACAGCGAGTGGGCGACGACGTCGTGCACCTCCCGCGAGATCCGGGAGCGCTCGGCGAGCAGCTCGAGGCGGACCTCCTGGCGGCGGCTCTCCTCCAGCAGCCGGTTGCGTTCGGCGAGGTCCTGGGTCCGCCGGTACGCGGCGCGGCGCAGCGAGCCGAGCAGCCACACCACCAGCGGCACCAGCGCCATCGCCCCGGCCAGGGACACCAGCGCCAGCGGGGTCATGCCGGGCGAGCGCAGCAGGTTGGCGGGCCCGCCCACCGCGAAGGGCCCGTACACCCCCACCAGCAGCACCACGACCGCGAGCCACCCGGCCCAGCGCGGCCCGTAGGCCACCGCCGAGTAGCCCATGACCAGCGACGGCAGCAGGAACGCGGCGAAGGTGCCGGGCAGCGCGAACGTGCACACCAGCGCGACGGCGGCCGTCGCGACGGCGGCGGGCATCGGGTGCACCCGGCGCAGCGGCACCGGCAGCGCCGCGAGCACCGCGATGACCAGTGCCGGGACCCGGTTCCAGGACGGCACCTTGCCCTCGAGCGTCCAGCTGACCGCGACCCAGATCAGGATCGCGGCGAGCACCGCGTCGACGACGACGGGGTTGCGCCGCCCCAGCGCGACCGCGCGCTCGACGAGCGTCGGCGCCTCCGCCGGGGTGGACCGCTGGGTCAGCAGGCGGCGCGCGACGGCCACCGGACCGCCGCTCACCGCCGCACCCCCGCACCGTCCACGGCCGGCGATGATTCCCGGTACCCGATCGTGTCGGCCGCGCGGCCCGCCCGTCCCAGCATGGCGACGAGCCTGCCGTCCCGGGACGGCCCGGGCATCGGAGCGCGGACCGATCCCGCCGTCCGACCGTGGTCGGAGCCGGGCCCTAGGGTCGCCGTGTGACCACTCCCTTCGCCGTCCAGGTCGGTGACGAACGCACCCAGCTCACGGCGTTCCTCGAGCAGTACCGGGAGCTGCTGCCGGGTGTCCTCGACGGGCTCACCGAGGAGCAGGCCCGGCGCCGGCTGGTGCCGTCGGCGACGACGCTGCTCGGGCTCGTCAAGCACGTCGCGTTCGTGGAGACGGTGTGGTTCGGGCTGGCCGTGACCGGCGCGACGCGGGCCGAGCTCGGCCTGCCCGAGACGGTCGACGAGTCCTTCGCCCTGACCGACGACGACACCGTCGCCTCCGTGCGGCGCCACTACGCGCAGGTGTGCGAGCACTCCCGCGCCGCCGTCGCGGCCCTCGGCCTCGACGACACGGTGACCGGGCGCGGGTACCCGATCACGGTGCGCTGGCTGCTGCTGCAGGTGATGCGCGAGCTGGCGCACCACAGCGGGCACGCCGACATCCTGCGCGAGCAGGTGCTGGCCGCGGGCTGAGCACCGGCGCGACGGCGTCGCGGGCGGGCTCAGCCGGTGCCGTCCGGGGCGGGACCGCCGGACGCGGTGGCCGGGGCGGGGTCCTCGCCCGTCGGGCCGGCCGGGTCCCCGGGGTCCGACGACGGGGAGCCGGTGGGCTCGCCGTCACCACTGTCGCCGCGGTCGCCGCCGTCGCCGCCGTCGCCGGGGTCCGGCGAGGGCGGGCCGGACGGCGTCGACGGCTCCGTCGTGTCGGTCGGCGGGGCCGGGGACGTGGTCTGCGCGCCCGTCGTCGCGGTCACCGGAGCGCCCGGCGGTGCCGGGACGGGTCCGGGGCCGGGGGGCGCGACCGGGCCCGGCGCGGGACGGGGCGCGGCACCGGTCCGCAGGGGTGCCGGGGCGGGCCGGTCGCCGGTGTGGCCGGTGTCGCCGCTGTGGCCGGTGTCGCGGTCCGGGCCGCCGGACCGGGTGCCGGTCGCCGGGGAGGGGCCGCCCCGCGCGGCGGGCCCGGCGTCGTCGCGGTCCGTGCCCGCCACGCCCGGCCCGGTCAGGACGGGGCCGGAGCCGGGCGGGAGCGCGCCCGGGTCGTCGGCCCGGGTGACCGCGGTGGGATCGGTCCCGGTCGGCCAGCCCGCACCGTCGCTCTGCTGCGCGACGAGCGCGACCGCCCCCGCGGCGGCACCGGCCGCGGCGAGCAGGGACCCGGCGAGCACGGCCACCGTGAGCCGGGGGACCGGCCGGGCCGACGGCGTCACCGGGAGGGCGTGCCGGGTCGGGGCGGGGTCGTCGCCGGTCACGTCCCCGGCCGCCGTGTCCCGGGTCGGTCCGTAGCCGGCCGCCGCGGCCCCGGCCGGTCCGTCGCCGGCCGCCGCGTCCCCCGTCGGTCCGTCGCCGACCGCCGCGTCACCCGCCGACGTGTCGCCGGGCGCGGGGTCTGCGGGTGCCGCCTCGTCACCGGCCTCGCCGGGGGGCCGCCCGGTCGCGGGCGACACCGGTCCGCCGGCGTCCCCGGCGGGCGTGACCGCGTCCTCGTCGGCGCCCGGCTCGGGCGCCGCCCACCCCCCGGTGGCGACGACCGGGTAGGGGCCCGTCCCGTCGGCGGCGGTCCGCCCCGTCCCGAACGCCTCCGCCTGCGGTGGCGGTCCGGGTGTCACCCCGAGGAACGGCGAGGACGACCGCACCGGCGGGCGCGGTGGCGGCGGGCGGCGGTGCCGGCGGGCGGGCACGGACGCCGGCCCGGCGTCCGCGTTCCCGGCGTCCGCGTTCCCGGCGTCCGCGTTCCCGGCGTCCGCGTTCCCGGCGTCCGCGTTCCCGGCATCCGAGTTCCCGGCATCCGCGGAGGGCTCCGGGCCCGCACCGACCCCGGAGCCCTCCGCGGCTCCGGCGGTGTCCTGCGGGTCGTGCTCCTGGCTCGACACGTCTCCCCCTCCGGCGACGGCCGCGATTCTCGACAGGGCACTGGTCGGGTTCCAGCCGCCACGGCGGACGGCCACCCGTCCGGGGCGCCGGACCGCACGGCCGGGTGATCCCGGTGGCGCCCGGACCACTGCGGGCGCGGCGACCGACCGTCCGAGAGCTGTCACGATTCGTGACCCTCCGGCGTGTCGTGCACCTCGAATGTCCCGCGAGCACGCGCGCCAACGATCCGGACAGGTACGTTCAGTGACGATCACGGCGACCGTCCGGGTGACGGCCGCCGCACCGCGTCGACGAGGAGACCACGTTTCGTGTTCGCCCGGAGTGGCAGGTTCCCGTCCCCCCGCCCGAGCACGGAGGCCGTGCCCGGGACGGGCGGCGACACCGCGCGGGAGGCGTTGCGGGAACGGCACGACCGCGCCGCGACCGACGTGCGCGCGGCCGGCCGCGCCGGTGACGGACCCGCCCTGCTGGATGCGACCCGCCGCCTGCAGCAGGTCCTCGACGCCGCGCGGCGCGAGCTCGGGCCCGGCGACGTCGACACCCTCGTCGTCGAGGGCAGCCTCGCCGTCGCCCACCTGCTCGGCTACGACGAGCAGCGCGGCCTGGAGGCCGCCGAGCGCAACCTGGCCGCCCGCGAGGCGCTGCTGGGTGCCGACCACCCCGCCTCGCTCGCCGCGGCCGACGCCGTCGCCGCGGCCCACCGGGTGACCGGCCGGCCGGAGGAGGCCGTGCGCCGCCACGAGGACGTCGTCACCCGGCGCGCCCGGGTGCTGGGCGACGGCCACCCGTGCACCATCGCGTCACGGGCCGCGCTCGCGCTCGCCCGCGCCGACGCCGGCGACGTCCGCGGCGCCGCGGGCCTGCTCGCCGCCACCCTCGACAGCGCCGAACGCCTGCTGGGGCCCGCGCACGCGGTGGCCGCCGACGTGCGCGAGCTGCTCGCCGAGTGCCGTGCTGCCCTCCCCGGCGACGAGCCGCCCGGCGGGGCCGCTGCCGAGCCGGCGGATCCTCCCGAACCGGAGACCGGGCTCCTGCCGCGCGTCCCGGACCCGCGTGCCCGGACCCGCCCGCTGTTCTTCGACCGCCCCTCCGGTCCCCTGCCCGCCGTCCTGGTGCCCCCGCCCGCCCGGTGACCCCCGGCCCCGCGCGCCCGGCATTGACCGCGCCGTCGCGGAATGGTCATGTGGTCGCCGTGCGACGCCGTGGTCGACGACGGGACCGGCCCGGCGTACCCGGCACGGTGTCCGGGGAGGAACGTCCGTGGGCAGGATGGACGACCGCACGGTGCTCGTCACCGGCGCCGGGCGCGGCATCGGCCGCGCGACCGCCGAGCGGCTGGCCGCCGAGGGCGCGACCGTCGCGGTGACCGACGTCGACGGGGACACCGCCGCCGCCACCGCCGACGCGATCGGTGCCCGCGCCACCGGGCACCGCCTCGACGTCGCCGACCCGGACTCGGTCCGCGACGCCGTCGGGCGGATCCGGGCCGAGCACGGCCGCATCGACGTGTTGATCAACAACGCGGGCTGGGACAAGGTCGGGCCGTTCCTCGACTCCGACCCCGCCGACTGGGACCGGATCGTGCGGATCAACCTGTTCGGGGTCCTGCACACCGCTCACGCCGTCGTCCCGGAGATGGTGGAGCGCGGCTCCGGCACCGTGGTCAACCTCGCCTCCGAGGCGGGCCGGGTCGGGTCCAGCGGGGAGGCCGTCTACTCCGCGGCCAAGGGCGGGGTCATCTCCTTCACCAGGACCCTCGCCCGCGAGGTCGCCCGGCACGGCGTCAACGTCAACTGCGTGTGCCCCGGCCCGACCGACACCGCGCTGTTCGCCGACGTCGTCCGGGGCGACGACCGGCTGCGCGACGCCCTCGTGCGCGCCATCCCGTTCCGCCGGCTCGCCCGGCCCGAGGACATCGCGGCCACGGTCGCGTTCCTCGCCTCACCCGACGCCGCCTACCTGACCGGGCAGACCGTCAGCGTCAGCGGCGGCCTGTCCATGTCCTGATCCACGTCCCGACCCGCCGCCCCATCCGTGACGCGCCCCGGAAGGACCCGATGACCCTCGACCCGAGCTCCTACGCCCAGCTCCGCTTCGACCGCCGCGCCGACGGCGTCCTGCTGATCACCATCGACAACCCGGCGAAGTACAACGCCGCCGACGAGGTGCTCCACGGCGAGCTCGCCCGGGTCTGGCGCGACGTGTCCACCGACGCCGCCACCCGGGTCGCGGTGATCACCGGCGCCGGGAAGGCGTTCTCCGCGGGCGGCGACCTCGGCATGGTCGAGCGGATGGCGGGCGACCACGAGCGCGTCGCGCACATGCTGCGCGAGATGTCGGACCTCGTCTGGAACATCATCGACTGCGAGAAGCCCGTGGTCTCGGCCATCAACGGGGTCGCGGTCGGGGCCGGCGTCGTCGTCGCGCTGCTGGCCGACGTCGCGATCGCCGCCGAGGACGCCCGGATCGGCGACGGCCACGTCAGGCTCGGCGTCGCCGCGGGCGACCACGCCGCGATCATCTGGCCGCTGCTGGCCGGGATGGCCAAGGCCCGCTACTACCTGCTCACCGGCGAGATGCTCACCGGCGCCGAGGCCGAGCGGATCGGGATGGTCGCGAAGGCGGTGCCGCGCGAGCAGGTCCTCGACGAGGCGCTGCGCGTCGCGCACGCCCTCGGCACCGGCTCCCAGCAGGCGATCCGGCTGACCAAGCGGGCGCTGAACTCGTGGCTGCGCAGCGCGGGCCCGGCCTTCGAGCAGTCCGCCGCCTACGAGATGCTCACCTTCATGGGACCCGACGTCGTCGAGGGCGCGGCGGCGCTGCGGGAGAAGCGTCCCCCGGACTTCCCCTCGGCACGGGGCTGACGCTGGGGCAGGGTGGACCCACGCGTCCCACCCCACGCGAGGAGCACCCGTGAGCGCCACCGCCGACGCCCCCGTCGCCGTACCGACCCTGCACGAGCGGCTCGCCGCCGCCGTCCGGCCCGACGCCGTCGCCACCCGGGCGATCGACCGGCTGCGGATGGCGCACGACGCCTCGCACTTCGCCCGCACCCCCGCCGCCGTCGTCACCGCCGGGTCGGCGGCCGAGGTGGCGGCGCTGTTCCGGGCCGCGGGCGGGGTGCCGCTGACGTTCCGCTCCGGCGGCACCAGCCTGTCCGGGCAGGGCGTCACCGACGGGATCCTCGTCGACACCCGCCGCCACTTCCGCGACATCGAGATCCTCGACGACGGCGCGCGCGTCCGCGTCGGGCCCGGCGCGACCGTGCGGGCGGTCAACACCCGCCTGGCCCGCCACGGCCGGATGCTCGGCCCCGACCCGGCCAGCGAGGTCGCCTGCACCCTCGGCGGGGTCGTCGCCAACAACTCCTCCGGCATGGCCTGCGGCACCGCCGCGAACAGCTACGCGCTGCTGGACTCCGTCGAGCTCGTCCTGCCCTCGGGCACGACGCTCGACACCGGCGCCCCCGGCGCCGACGACCGGCTGCGCGCGGCCGAGCCGGCGCTGTGGGAGGGCCTGGCCCGCATCCGGGACCGCCTGCGCGGCGACACCGCGCTGCGCACCGAGATCGAGCGCCAGTTCTCGCTGAAGAACACGATGGGCTACGGGCTCAACTCCTTCCTCGACCACCACGACCCGGTGCAGATCCTGGCCCGGCTGCTGGTCGGCTCGGAGGGGACCCTGGCCTTCCTCGCCTCGATCACCATGCGCACCGTGCCGGTCCTCGCCCACACCCGCACCGGCCTGCTGGTGTTCGACGACCTGGCCGCCGCGAACCGTGCGCTGCCCGGCCTGGTCGACTCCGGAGCGGCGACGATCGAGCTGCTCGACGCCACGTCCCTGCGGGTCGGGCAGGCCGACGCCGACGCCGACCCGCGCCTGCGCGCGCTGACCGTCGAGGAGCACGCCGCGTTCCTCGTGGAGTACCGCGGGCACACCACCGACGAGGTCGAGGAGCTGGCCGGGGCCGCGTCCGGGCTGATCGCCGGGCTGGCGCTGCACGGCCCGCGGGAGCTGTCCGCGGACCCGGTCGCCAAGGCCGGGCTGTGGAAGCTGCGCAAGGCGCTCTACGCCAAGGTGGCCGGGGCCCGCCCGTCCGGGACGGCCGCGCTGCTGGAGGACGTCGCCGTCCCCGTCCCGGACCTGCTCGAGACCTGCCAGGGCCTCATCGCGCTGTTCGACAAGCACGCCTACGACCACGCGGTGATCTTCGGCCACGCCAAGGACGGCAACGTCCACTTCATGCTGACCGAGCACCTCGCCGGCGGCGGGCGGGACCGCTTCGGACGGTTCACCGACGACATGGTCGACCTCGTCCTCGCCCACGGCGGCACGCTCAAGGCCGAGCACGGGACCGGGCGGATGATGTCGCCGTTCGTGCGCCGCCAGTACGGCGACGAGCTCTACGAGGTCATGGTCGAGGTCAAGCGGCTCTGCGATCCCCGCGGCGTGCTGTCCCCCGGCGTCGTCCTCGACGACGACCCCACCGCGCACCTGGACAGCCTGAAGTCCGCGCCGCCGGTGGAGTCCGAGGTGGACCGCTGCGTGGAGTGCGGGTTCTGCGAGCCCGTGTGCCCCAGCCGCGACCTCACCACCACCCCGCGCCAGCGCATCGTGCTGCGCCGCGAGATCGCCGCCGCCCGCGCCGCCGGCGACGACGCGCTGGCCGCCGAGCTGGAGGCCGACTACGCCTACGACGGCGTCGACACCTGCGCCGTCGACGGCATGTGCGGCACCGCCTGCCCCGTCCTGATCAACACCGGTGACCTGGTCCGACGGCTGCGCTCCGAGCGTGACCACGGCGCCACCGGGAAGGGCTGGACGCTCGCCGCGAAGCACTGGGGCGCCACGACGAGGGCCGCCGGCCTCGCCCTCACCGTCGCGAAGGCGGTACCCGGCGCCGGCCCGGTCTCGGCCGCGCTGCGCCGCGTCGCCGACCCCGAGCAGGTCCCGCGCTACAGCGCCGACCTGCCCCGCGGCGGCGGGCACCGGATCCCGGGCGGGCTCGTCTCCGTCGACGCCGACCTCGTCCTGTTCTCCTCCTGCACCGGGGCCATGTTCGGCTCGGCCGGGGTCGGCGCGGGCGAGGCGTTCGCCCGGCTGTGCGCCCGCGCCGGGCTGCGGGCGAGCGCCCCGGCCGACCTGCCCTCGCTGTGCTGCGGGACCCCGTGGAAGTCCAAGGGCCTGGGCGAGGGCGCCGCCGCGATGGCCGGGCGGGTCCTGCCGGCGCTGTGGCGGACCACCCGGGCCGGGGCCGTCCCGGTCGTGTCCGACGCGTCGTCGTGCACCGAGGGGCTGCGCGTGATGATCGCCTCCGGTCCGCAGCGCTACCGCGACCTGCAGGTGCTCGACGCGGTCGAGTTCACCGCGGCGCGGATCCTGCCCGCGCTCACCGTGCACGCCCGCGTCGGGCGGATGGTGCTGCACCCGACCTGCTCGGCCACCCAGCTCGGGCTGACCGAGCCGCTGCGGCGGCTGGCCGACGCGGTGGCCGACGACGTCGTCGTCCCCGACTCCTGGGGCTGCTGCGGCTTCGCCGGGGACCGCGGGATGCTGCACCCGGAGCTGACCGCCGCGGCCACCGCACCGCAGGCGTGGGAGCTGGCCGGGGTCGACGCCGACGCCCACGCCTCGTGCAACCGGACCTGCGAGCTCGGCATGAGCCGCGCCACCGGGCGTGACTACGAGCACGTGCTGGAGGTGCTCGAACGGGTGACCCGATGACGGATTCCGGTGATCCTGACGGAACTTTGTCGGTTCAGACCTTGTTTGCCGACGCCGGTCCGGGGGATGAATGAGTGACACGCACCTCCGAGGGGGCGGTGCGCGGAAGGAGTCCGTGGACGTGAGCGTGACCGTGGCCGACAGCACCGGGCGTCGAGGGGACGGCACGAGCGCCGTCATGGCGGTCGTCCGGGTCGAGGCACCCGCCGGCGTCGAGGCGCACTCGGTCGAGGCCGTGCTGACCCGGGCGCTGCACGCGCACCGCAAGCGTCCGATGACCGTCGAGCTCTCGCTGGCCGACGGCACCGGCCCCTGGCCGCGTCGCGGCCCGGCCCGCTACGCCTTCGTCGCGGTGCTGACCCTGGCCGGGCACTCCGTACCCGACCGGCTCGCCGCCCGCGTCGAGAAGACCGCCCGCAAGGCCCTCGTGCGGCGCTTCGGCGCCCCGGCGGCGGCCGAGGTCCGCACCGAGATCTCCGACGCCGAGGCGGGCGCGTACTGGTTCAGCGTCCGGGGCACCCCGCACCGCCAGTTCTGAGCGCGCCCGGCCCGGCGTGAGACGCGACACCGCGGTTTCCCGTCGGCCGGGTCCGTGCCGCATCCTGGTCGCCGCCGCCGGCCCGGCGGACCGGAGACGAGACGGGATGTGCGCCGCGATGACCCACCTGATGACCGAGATCGGCGGTTGACCGCCGCCGCACCGCCTCCCCTGGTGGAGGCCGGCCCGAAGGGGCTCCGCACCGGAGCACTGGGCCTCTGGGGCAACACCGTCATCGGGCTGGGCGCGACGGCGCCCGCCTACAGCCTCGCCGCGACGCTGGGCTACGTGGTGCTCGCCGTCGGCGAGAAGGCGCCCGCGATGTTCCTCGTCGCGTTCGTGCCGATGCTGTTCGTCGCGGTCGCCTACCGCGAGCTCAACCGCGCCGTCCCCGACTGCGGCACGACGTTCACCTGGGGCACCAAGGCGTTCGGGCCGTGGGTCGGCTGGATGGGCGGCTGGGGCGTCGCGGTGTCGGCGATCATCGTGCTGGCCAACGTCGCCGAGATCGCCGCCGTCTACACGCTGCGCGCCGCCGGGCTGACCGGCGCCGCGGAGGACCCGGTGGTCAAGGTGGCCGTCGGGGTGGTGTTCATCCTGGTCATGACCTGGGTCAGCCACCGCGGCATCGTGCTGTCCGAGCGCTTCCAGAACGCGCTGATCGTGTTCCAGATCGTGGTGCTCGGCGTGCTCGCCGTCGGCGCGCTGTGGCTGGTGCTCTCCGGCGACGCCGGTCCGCAGGCGGTGCTGCCGCGGTGGAGCTGGTTCGACCCGACCGGGATCTCCGGCTCGGCCGCCGCGCAGGCGCTGATCCTGTGCATCTTCGTGTACTGGGGCTGGGATGCCTGCCTGGCCGTCGGCGAGGAGACCCGCGGCGCGGACACGACGCCGGGGCGGGCCGCGCTGCTCGCCACGGTGATCCTGCTGGCCGTCTACGTGGTCGTCGCCGTCGCGCTGCAGTCCTACGCCGGGTTCGGCGACACCGGGATCGGGCTGGCGAACCCCGAGCACTCCGAGGACGTGCTGACCCTGCTCGGTGCCCCGATGGGCGGCAGCGTCCTCACCGCGGTGCTGCTGCTCACCGTCGCGGTGTCGGCCGCGTCGTCGACCCAGACGACGATCCTGCCGACGGCGCGCGGCGCGCTGGCCATGGCCGTGTACGGCGCGGTCCCGCGCCGCTTCGGCGGGGTGCACCCGCGCTACGCGACGCCGGGGTTCGCCACCGTCGTCATGGGGCTGTCCGCCGTCGCGTTCTACCTGGTCCTCTCGCTGGTCAGTGCGGACGCGCTGCTCGACACCGTGTCCTCGCTCGGGCTCGCGGTCGCCTTCTACTACGGCATCACCGCCTTCGCCTGCGTCTGGTACTTCCGGCGCAGCCTGCTGCGCTCACCGCGGGACCTGCTGCTGCGCGGGCTGGTGCCGCTGCTCGGCGGCGTGGTCATGGTGTGGGCGTTCGTGCAGAGCGCGATCGACATGGTCGACCCCGCCTACGGCGAGACGACGTTCGGACCGGTCGGCGGGGTCTTCGTCATCGGCGTCGGCATGATCGCGCTCGGGGTGCCGCTGATGCTGGCCTGCGCGGTGCGGCTGCGGGCGTTCTTCCGCGGCGAGACCCTCGACGAGGACACCCCGGTGCTGGCGCCCGAGACCGGGGAACCGCCCTACGGCGGCTCGTAGCGGGTGCACACGGGCCGCCCGGTGCAGGATGATCGGACCGGTGAACGCCCGCATCCTGCTCGTGGAGGACGACCGCACCATCGGCGACGTCCTGCACGGCAGCCTGACCGGGCACGGCTACGACGTGCACTGGGCGCAGGCGGGCGGCCCGGCACTGGCCGCCGCCGAGCGGACGCCGTTCGAGCTGGTGCTGCTGGACCTGGGGCTGCCCGACCTCGACGGCGTCGAGGTGTGCCGGCGGCTGCGGACGCTGCGGCCCGACGCGGTCGTCGTCGCGCTGACCGCACGGACCGCGGAGATGGACGTGGTGCTGGGCCTGGAGGCGGGCGCGGACGACTACCTCACCAAGCCGGTGCGGCTCACCGAGCTGCTCGCCCGCATCCGCGCCCACCTGCGCCGCGCCGGCGGGGACCGCGCCGAGGACGTGCTGGAGGTCGGCGCGCTGCGGGTGGACACGGGGGCGCGGCGGGCCACCGTCGCCGGCCGCGACCTGGAGCTGCGGACCCGCGAGTTCGACCTGCTCGCCCGGCTGGCGGCCGACCCCGGGACCGCGCTGAGCCGTGAGGTCCTCATGGCCGACGTGTGGGACGCCCACTGGTTCGGCTCGACGAAGACCCTCGACGTGCACGTGGCCGCGGTACGGCGGCGGCTCTCCGGTCACCGCGGCGAGAGCGTCCCGGTGATCACCACGCTGCGCGGGCACGGCTACCGGCTCGAGCTGCCCGCGGGGCCGGTCCGGTGAGACGGCGGATCGTGCGGCTCGCGCTCGTCGCGGTCGCCGTCGCCCTGGTCATGTTCGGGGTGCCGCTGGCCGTCGGGCTGGAGCGCTACACCGTCGCCCAGCAGCGGGAGTCGCTGCAGCGCATCGCCGACTTCGCGGCCCGCTCGGTGTACGACGACGTCGTGGACCACCGCGTGCCGGCGCGGCTGCCCGACGGGCCCGACGACGACACCGCCGTCGCCCTCTACGACGAGGAGGGCGACCTGACCACCGGCGACGGCCCGCCCGCCGGTGACGAGGACGTCGACCGGGTCCTGGACCGCGGGCTGTCCTCGTCGCCGCCCGGGCAGCTCGTCGCCGTCGCCCCGGTGACCGACGGCGACGACGTCATCGCGGTCGTGCGCGCGTCGCGACCGACGTCGGCGACGTGGTCCGGGCTGGTACCGCTCTACCTGGGCATGCTCGCGCTGGCCGGGCTGGTGCTGGTCGCGGTGTGGGCGCTCGCGATGCGCCTGGCCGGGCACCTCTCCGCGCCCCTGGAGTCGATGGCGCGCGACGCCGCCCGCCTCGGTGAGGGCGACTTCGGCGTGCGCCCCGCCGCGACCGGCATCTCCGAGCTCGACCGGGTCGGGTCCGCCCTGGGCGACACCGCCGGGCGGCTCGACGACCTGCTCGCCCGGGAGCGGGCGTTCTCCGCGGAGGCCTCCCACCAGCTCCGCACCCCGCTGGCGGGGCTGCGCCTGCGGCTGGAGTCCGCGCTGGACGACCCGCGCCTGCTGCGACCGGCGACGGTGGAGGACGGGCTGGCCTCGGTGGACCGGCTGGAGCGGACGATCGACGAGCTGCTGCTACTCGCCCGCGAGCGCCGCCGCGACGCGGTGCCGGTCGAGCTGGCCCGGCTGCTGGAGGAGGCCGAGTCCGAGTGGGGCGACCGGCTGGCACGGGCGGGGCGCGCGTTCTCGGTGTCGCGCGACGGCGCGCTGCCCGACCCGCCCGCGTCCGCGGCGGCGGTCCGCCAGATCCTCGGGGTGCTGCTGGACAACGCGCTGCAGCACGGTGCCGGCGCCGTCGCCCTCACCGCCCGCGAGGCCGGTCCGGACGCGGTCGCGCTGGACGTCGCCGACGAGGGCCCGGGGGTGCCCGAGGACGAGCTGTCCGGCGCCGACGGCGGCACGGGCCTCGGCGTCGCGCTGGCCCGCCGGCTCGCGGAGGCCGAGGGTGGGCGGCTCACGGCGAGCCGGTCGCCGTCGGTGGTCACGCTGCTGCTGCCGCTGGAGGCCGCCCGGCCGGGACCATCGCTTACCTCCCCCTGACCTTCACCTCATCGACGTCGGTGGTTCACCTCCCTACCGTCGACGGCGGACGTGGTCGACGACCGCCGGCACGGGAGGCACGGGCACATGACGACGACACCGGACCAGCAGATCCGCGACGCCCTGTCCACCGACCCGATCCTGCTCGCGTCGGGGTTCGACCACCGCGCGGTCCTCGCCGGGCCCCCGGCGCAGGGCCGGGCGATCGTCGTCGCCTGGTCCGGTGAGTGGGCGGCCTCGGCCGATGCCGCGCTGGGCGGGATCGTGGTCGACGTCGTCGGGGTCGACGCGGCCACCCGTGCCGCCGTGCTGGACCGGGTGGCCGTCGTCCTCGGCGCGCTGCGCGGCGGGGCCGTGCGCCGGGTCGCGTCGGGCGCGCTCGACGACGGTGTCGCCGTCCTCGTCGGGGACCCGGCGCCCGCGGGCCGGCCGGAGCCGACCGCGACCGCGCCGTAGCGGCGGCGCGCCCGGTCGGTCGGGTGGGTGTCTGCGGTCCGCTCCGTGCCCGGCCGCACGGGATGTCGCATCTGCCCAGGTGGGACCCCCGAGCGACGATCTTCGGCTCGCGTACGGTGCGGCCATGGCCACCGAATCGACCAGCCCGACCGTCACCGACCCGGACACGGCCACCACCGACTCCGCCCCCACCACCGGGACCGGCGCCGCCGCCACCGAGCCGACCACCGGGCCCGCGGGCGAGCCGACCACCGGGACCGCCGCCACGGCCGACACCCCGGAGTCCCCGGAGGCCGCGCGGACCCCGGCGTCCGGTACCGCCGACACGGCCCCGGAGCGGCCCGTCACCGGTGCCGCGGGCGCCGGCGCGGTCGTCGCCGCCGGGCTCGGCCTCGCCTCGCTGACCGGCACGTCGGTCGGCGACATGCTGCGCGAGCGCGAACAACTCGTCGGCCAGATCCAGGCCGCGACCGGCTCCCCCGGCGACAGCATCGAGTCCTTCTATGGCGCCCCCTGGGACGTCGCGGCGACGGTGAACGGCGTCGTCGCACTGCTCGCCGTGCTCGTCGGCCTGGTGCTGGTGCTCGGCCCGGCGTCGCGCCCGGGCACCGGCGCGTGGGTGCGGCCGGTGGCCCTGGGCGGCCTCGTGCTCGGCGTGCTGGGCCTGCTCGTCTCCGGCGGGATGTACCTGGACCTGTTCGCGGCGCAGCCGACCCTGCCCGCGATGCCCGGCCTGCCGGGCCTCGGCGGCTGACCCGCGCCGGTCCCCGCACCCTCCGGGCGGGACGTCGCGGCCCTCACCCGATCGCGGGTCGGTCCTTCCGGCCCGGCCGCAGCGGTCCGTACGGTCGCCCCGGCACACCGCCGGGCCGTCCGGGGGCCGGAGGAGGACGCGGTGCGCGACGGGCACGGGACACGCGGCCGCGCACGGGCCGTCCTCGCGGCGGTCGCGGCGGGGCTGCTGCTCCTGCTCGCCGGTGCCCCGCCCGCCTCGGCCGCGCCGGACCCGCGGGCCGCCGTCGCGGTGTCGGTGGCCCTGCGGCAGGTCGGGGTCCCCTACGCCTGGGGCGGCGGCGACCCCGCCCGCGGCTTCGACTGCTCCGGGCTCGTCCGCCACGCCTGGGCGGGGGCCGGGGTGGCGCTGCCGCGCACGGCGCACGACCAGTACCGCTTCGGCGCGCGGATCCCGGCCGGGGCCGCACCGGAACCGGGCGACCTGGTGTTCTACGGCACCGTCGACAAGGTCCACCACGTCGGCCTCTACGTCGGACAGGACCGGATGGTGCACGCCCCGGCGTACGGGCAGCCGGTGCGGACGGCCTGGTACCGCTGGCGCGGCGACGACTTCCTCGGCGCGACCCGGCCCACCGCGGGCGTGCGGACCGTGGCGGACCCGGCCGTCCGGGAGACCCCGGACCCGGCGATCCCGGACGAGCCGGTTTTAGACGCGCCACCGGCCCCGCCGCCGTCATCCGGCTGACAGGTCCGTCAGGACGGTCGGCGCCCCCGCCCCGAGCAGCCCGCCGGCCTGCAGCACCGGGATCTCCCCGGCCGTCGGCGCCACGGCCGGCGTGCCGGCCACGGCGGCGGCGGTCAGGACGCGTCGGCCACCGGCGGCTCGGCGACGTCGGCCGCGACGACGGTCAGGCCGTGTCCCGGGACCCGGTCCAGCGCGCGGGCCGCCGGGGACGCCGGGTCCAGCACGACGACGAGCACCGCCCGACCGCGGCGGGCGTGGTCGACCGCTGCACGCAGCGTGGCGACCCCGCGCAGGCCGAGGAAGCGCACCCCGTTGAGGTCGACGACGACCCGGCCCCCGGCCGCGGCGTCGACCGCGCCGAGGACGAGCTCCTCGACGTCGGGCGCGGTGGCGAGGTCGACCTCGCCGGACAGGCTGACGACGACGGTGGCGGCGGGCGTCCGGCCGACGTGCACCAGCGCGGGAACGGGATCGGTCCCGGTGAGGGCCCGGCGGGCCGGGAGCGGCGTCGGTGGGTTCATGGGTCCGCCCGGTGGAGGAGGGCCGGTCCGCGCACAGGGGCGGGGCGACGGCCGGTGGCGCCGCGGGCCCGTGGTCTGGACCCGGTACGGCGGTGTCGGCGGAGAGGTGCCTGGAGAGGGCGGGGCGCGGCACGGCCGCGGGACCCGGTCCCCGGCACCGTAGCGGCTGCGACGGGCCGTGTCGAGGTCGTGACGACCGGCTCGACGCAGGACCGTGGGCCGTCCGGGTGCGAGCCGGTCGGCCCTGGCCCGCGCGGCGGCGCCGGGAGGACCCTGGCGGGTACCACCGACGAGGAGGCCCCGTGCGCACCGACCCGCTGTCCGACCCGCCCACCCCGCCCCCGGACCGGGTGGTCCTGGTCGCGCTGACCTCGGCCGACCACCGCACGCGGCGGGCGGCCGAGGAGATCGGCGCCGAGCTCGCCCGGCACGGGCTGCACCCGTGCCTGGCCCGCGCCGCCGACGTCGACTCGCTGGCCGGGGTGCGGGCGGTCGTGCTCGGCGGGGCCGGGGACCGCCCGTGGGCGCGCCTGGCCGCCGTCCGGTTCCTGCGCCGTCACGCCGTGGTGCTGCACGTGCGCCCGTGGTGGGTGTTCGACGTCGCCCCGCTGCCCGGCGGGCTGCCGCACCCGGTCGACGCCCCCGGGCTCGCCCCGGCCGGGCCGGTGGGGCTCGGCGGGCCCGCGGGCTGGGCGGGGTGGGCCGGCGGGATCGCCGCGTCGCTGCGGCCGGCGACCCCGGCCGCGCACGTCTGAGCCGTCCGGGGGCCGCTCAGCGGTAGCGGGCGACCACGTCGGCCGCGGTGACGATCCCGCAGGGGCGGCCGCCGTCGACGACCAGGACCGCGGTGAGCCGGTGGCGGGCCATCAGCCGCGCGGCCTCGGCGAGCGGCGCCCCGGGCGGCAGTGCCGGGGCGGGCCCGGCGACGTCGGCCGCGCGCAGCGTCGCCGTCCCCAGCGGCCCGTGCTGGGCGGCGAGCCCGCGCAGCACGTCGGCCTCGGACAGCATCCCGGTGCAGCGGCCGTCGTCGTCGAGGACGGGCAGGTGGTGGACGCGCTCGGCGAGCATCACCGTCAGCGCCGTCCGGACCGGGGTGTCCGGGGAGACCGCGACGAGCCCACCGGTCGCGACGTCGGCGACGCGCGGGCGGGGCGGGTCGTCGAGGGTCTCCGGCGGGGCGTCCTGGCGCGGTCGGTCCAT
>NZ_JBBJUP010000031.1:0-24547 GCF_037727765.1 Pseudonocardia spirodelae
CCGCCGACATTCAACCTCAGAAAGGGGAGTCCGCAACGGTGTAGAGCCGCTGCGGACTCCCCTTTTTTCGTATGTGTGCGGCCGTGGTCACCGCGTGACGCGGCACGGTTCGCCCGGTGCGGTCCTCGACCGCGGAAGTGACGGTGTTCGTTTGTACCCTGACCACGTGACGGACGGGGAACGTCCCGGCAACGGCCGGGCAGGCGGGGACCGCGGATCGGGCTGGTCCCGCGGAGACGACCAGCGGGGACGGCGCCGCGACGGCGACGACCGCTCGCGTCGGGACGACCGGGGCGAGCGCCGCGGTGGCGACCGGCCGCGTGACGACCGTGGGCGCTCGGGTGAGCGCCGCGGCGGTGCCGGCGGCTGGTCGGACCGCGGAGGACGCGACGGCGGGTTCCGCGACGACCGACGCGGCGGCGGATCGGCGTCGCGCGACGGTGCACGGGGCGGGCGCGACGACCGCCGTCCCACCCGCGACCGTGACGACCGCGGCCGCGACGAGCGCCGGTCCTTCCGTGATCGCGACGAGCGCGGCAGCCGTCCGTTCCGTGACCGTGACGACCGCGGCGGACGCCCGTCCGGCGACCGGCGGGACCGGCCGTCGGGCGGAGGGGCGTTCGGCGATCGCGGCGAGCGTGGCGGCCGTCCGTTCCGGGACCGGGACGACCGCGGCCCGCGTCCGTCGGGGGACCGTGACGACCGCGGTCCCCGCGCGTACCGCGACCGGGACGACCGCGCCGGCCGGTCCTTCGGCGACCGTGGCGGGCGCCCCTCCGGCAACCGCGACGACCGCGGCGGCCGGCCGTACGGCGACCGGGACGCGCGCGGCACGCGGCGGTTCGATCGTGACGACCGCGGTGGGCGTCCTGCCGGCGACCGGGCGGAGCGTGGAGGTCGTCCGTTCCGTGACCGGGACGACCGGGGCGGCCGCCCGCAGCGCGCCGGGGACGACCGGGGCGGGCGCCCGTTCCGCGACCGCGACGACCGTGGCCCCCGCTCCTTTGGGGACCGCGACCGGGACGGTGGCCGGGACGACCGCGGTCCGCGCACCCACCGCGACGACCGCGGCAGCCGGTCCTACGGCGACCGCGACGACCGCGGTGCCCGCTCCTTCCGCGGGCGTGACGACCGCGCGGACCGGTCCCCGGGGGGCCGCGACGACCGTGGCGGCCGCACCTACCGCGACCGGAACGACCGGAACGACCGGAACGACCGAGGCGGGCGCCGGGACGACCGTGCGGACCGCCGGTCCGGGGACCGCGACGAGCGCGGCACCCGCCCGTACCGCGACCGCGACGAGCGTGGCGGCCGTCCCGTCCAGGACCGCGCGAGCCGTCCGTACCGCGCACGCGACGACCGCGACGCCGGGCGGCGCCCGGCGGACGTGCGGGACGCGCTGACCGCAGGACCGGACCAGCAGGATCCGCGTGACGACCGGGACGCGCTGCGGTCCTCGGACGACGTCGTGAGCCCGGCGCCGGCCCCGGTGGCCGGGACCGCCACCTCGGAGGCGCCGTCCGGGCCCGCCGAGCCGGTGATCGGGACGACCGGGACGACCGGGGGCGGCACCTCGGCCGCGGCGCGCGACACCGAGGTGACGCACACCGAGCCCGTGGCGGCGTCGGCGACCGTCGACGCCCCCGCCGGCGCGGGCGACGCGACCGAGCCCGTCGCCACCGGCGATATGCCGCGCTTCGCCGACGGCGACACCGCCGCTCGCGAGGACGCTGCGCACACGCCGAGCGGAAGCGGCGAGCGTCCGGTGCGCCGGGACGACGACCGTCGCGAGGACCGCGGTGACGACCGGCGTGCCCCCCGGGGCCGTGAGGACCGCGGTCCCCGTCGCGACCGCGACGACCGCGGCCCGCGCTCCGGTCGCGACGACCGCGGCGCACGGTCGGGTCGCGACGACCGCGGCCCCCGTGGCGGGCGCGACGACCGTGGCGAGCGCCGCGACCGCGACTCCCGTCCGCGTCGCATCCCGGAGTCGGCCGAGCGCACCTTCGTGGCCGAGCCGGACCTGCCCGACTCGGTCTCGGCGTCCGACCTGGACGCGAGCGTGCGCGCGGACCTGCGCGGGCTGCAGAAGGAGACCGCCGAGGTCGTGGCGCGTCACCTCGTGGCCGCCGGTGTCCTCGTCGACGAGGAGCCGGAGCTGGCGCTCGAGCACGTGCGCTACGCGCGTCGCCGGGCCTCCCGGATCGCCGTCGTCCGCGAGGCGTCGGGCATCGTCGCCTACCACGCGGGGGAGTGGAACGAGGCCCTCGGCGAGTTCCGCGCCGCCCGTCGCATGGGTGGCGGGCCCGGGCACGTGCACGTCATGGCCGACATCGAGCGCGCGCTCGGGCGCCCGGAGCGGGCCCTCGACCTCGCCCGCAGCCCGGAGGCCCGCAACCTCGGCCACGAGGAGCGCATCGAGCTGCTGATCGTCGCCGCCGGGGCGCGGCGTGACCTGGGGGAGACCGGCGCGGCCGTCGTCGGGCTGCAGGTCCCCGAGCTCGACCCGGCGCGTCGGGATCCGTGGAGCGCCAGGCTGTTCTACGCCTACGCCGACAACCTGCTCGCCGCCGGACGCGAGGCCGAGGCCGTGCAGTGGTTCGTGCACGCCCACGACGCCGACCCGCGCCACGAGACCGACGCCGCCGCCCGCATCGCGGAGCTGACCGGCGAGGAGCTCCCCGGTTCCGAGGACGACCTCGCGATCGGCTGGGAGGACGCGCCGGTGGGCGACGGTCCGATCCGCCCGTCCGCGCCGCTCGACGAGGACGCCGACACCGCGGACGCCGACACCACGGAAGAGGACGCTGCGGAGGGCGGCACGACGGCGGAGGCCGCCACCCCGGCCGCCCGGGAGACGGCTGCGGCCGACAGCGGCCCGGCGGACGAGGTCGACCGGACCACCGCGGAGCCCACCGGCCCCGCGCCCACCGGAACCGCACCGGCCACCCCGGCCGACGGCACCGGGCCCGGCACCGCGTCGGGGACGTCCGACCGGTGACCGACGACCTGCTCTCCCGCCACGACGTCCTCCTGGCCGACCTCGACGGCACCCTCTACCGGGGCCCCGAGGTCGTGCCGGGGGCCGTCGAGGCGGTCCGCGGCGCCGCGGACCGCGGCGTCCCCACGGTGTACGTCACCAACAACGCCTCGCGCAGTCCCGGCGACGTCGCGGCGCACCTGCGTGAGCTGGGGTTCCCGGCACGTGTCGAGGACGTGCGCACCAGCTCCCAGGCCGCGGCGGCCATGCTCGCCGAGCAGCTGCCGTCCGGGGCGCGGGTGCTGGTCGTCGGCACCGCGGCGCTGGCCGACGAGGTCCGGGCCCGCGGCCTGACCGTCGTGGACGGCGCCGCGGACGCCGACGCCGTCGTCCAGGGGCACTCGCCCGACACGGGATGGCGGGTGCTCGCCGAGGCGGTCGTCGCGATCCGCGCCGGCGCGGTGTGGGTCGCGTCCAACGTCGACCTCACGCTGCCCACCGAGCGCGGACCGCTGCCCGGCAACGGCTCGATGGTCCAGGTCGTCCGGACCGCCGCCGGCGTCGAGCCGCAGGTCGCGGGCAAGCCGGCGGCGCGGCTGCTGCGCGAGGGCTGCGGGGACGCGCGGCGCCCCCTCGTCGTCGGGGACCGGCTCGACACCGACATCGAGGGCGCGCACGCGATGGGCGCGCCGTCGCTGCTGGTGCTCACCGGCGTCAGCGGCGCCGCCGAGCTGCTCGCCGCGCGCCCGAAGCTGCGCCCGACCTGGATCGGGACCGACCTCGCGGCCCTCACCCGTGACCCGGACGACCTCGCCCCCGGCCCGCGTCCGGGCTGGGACGTCACCCTCGACGGCGCCACGCTCGTCCTCACCGGCGACGGCACCGGTGACGAACCCGCCGTCGACGCGCTGCGGGCGCTGTGCGCCGCGGCCTGGGAGCACGGCACCGACGACGTCCGCGGCGACGGCTCCGCGGCCGCGACGGCACTGCGCGAGCTCGGCCTGGCGGACCGGGCAGGACGGTGACGGCGCGTCCCGGCCGCCGCCGGGACCGTCGGCTACCGTGGCGTCAGAACCCCGTCCCCGGAGATCCTCGATGACCGTTCCCGCCCCCGGCCCGCGCCCGGGCGACCCCCGGCCCGGCGCCGAGCGCCCGGTCGCCGCCCTGCGCGCCGAGGTCGACGCCGCGGTGACCGCGCTCGACGCACTCGACGACCGTCCCGTCGCCGAGCACCCGGCCGCCTTCGAGCGGGTGCACGCCGCGCTCGGCCGCGCGCTGGGCGCCGGCGCGGAACGGGAGTGACGGTGGCCCCCACCCGCGCACGGCTCGACGCCGAGCTCGTCCGCCGCAAGCTGGCGCGCTCCCGCGGCCAGGCCGCCGAGCTGATCGCGGCCGGCCGCGTCGTCGTCAACGGGATGCCCGCCGGGAAGCCGGCGACGGTCGTGGACCGGGACGCCCCGGTCGTCGTCCGCCCGGACGACGACGGCGAGCCCGACTGGGCCTCCCGCGGCGCGAAGAAGCTGCTGGGCGCCCTCGACGCGTTCACCTCCGTGGACCCCGCCGGGCGCCGCTGCCTCGACGCCGGTGCCTCCACCGGCGGGTTCACCGACGTCCTGCTCACCCGCGGCGCGGCCGAGGTCGTCGCGGTCGACGTCGGCTACGGCCAGCTGATCTGGCGGCTGCAGTCCGACGAGCGGGTCCACGTGCACGACCGCACCAACGTGCGGGCCCTGGAACCGGAGCAGATCGGTGGTCCGGCCGACCTGACCGTCGCCGACCTGTCGTTCATCTCGCTGCGCACCGTGCTCCCGGCGCTCGCCGCGTGCACCGCGCCCGGAGGCGACCTGCTGCCCATGGTCAAACCACAGTTCGAGGTCGGCAAGGACCGGCTCGGGTCCGGTGGGGTCGTCCGCGACCCCGCGCTGCGCACCGAGGCGCTGCACGGCGTCGCGACCGCCGCGGCCGGCCTCGGCCTGCGCGTACTCGGCGCCACCGCGAGCCCGCTGCCCGGACCGTCGGGCAACGTCGAGTACTTCCTGCACCTGCGCCGCCCCGCCGGGGGCGACGACGCACCCGAGCCGGTGGGCGCGGAGCTCGGGCCGCTGCTGGCCGCCGCCGTGGCGGACGGACCGGCATGAGGGACGTCCTGCTCGTCCTGCACACCGGGCGGCCCACCAACCGCAAGACCGCGCTGCACGTGATGGGGGAGCTCGGCCGGCTCGGCCTGCGCACCCGGGTGCTCGCCGACGAGTGGGCCGAGCTCGCCGCGGACCCCGACGTGCCCGCCGGGCTCGCGCCGGTCCCGGTGCCGGGCAGCCCGGAGTGCGCGCGGGGCGCCGAGGCCGTGCTCGTCCTCGGCGGGGACGGCACCCTGCTGCGCGCCGCGGACCTCGCCCGGCCCGCCGGTGTCCCGCTGCTCGGGGTCAACCTCGGTCACGTCGGGTTCCTCGCCGAGGCCGAGGAGGACACGCTGCCCGAGGCGCTGCAGAAGCTCGCCGACGGTGACTACGAGGTCGAGGAGCGCACGACGCTGGAGGCCGTCGTCACCTCCGCCGGGCAGGTCCTCGGCCGGGCGTGGGCGCTGAACGAGGCGGTCGTGGAGAAGACCACCCGCGGACGGATCCTGGAGGTCGTCCTGGAGGTCGACGGCCGCCCGGTGTCCTCCTTCGGCTGCGACGGCGTGCTCTGCTCCACCCCCACCGGGTCGACGGCCTACGCCTTCTCCGCGGGCGGGCCGCTGGTGTGGCCCCAGGTCCAGGCGCTGCTGGTGGTGCCCAGCAACGCACACGCGCTGTTCGCCCGGCCGATGGTGATCGCCCCGGAGAGCACCGTCGCGATCGAGGTGTCCGCCGACGGCCCGTCCGCGGTGCTGGACTGCGACGGACGCCGCACCGTGTCCGTGCCGCCCGGGGCGCGCGTCGAGCTGCGCCGCGCCCACGAGCCGGTGCGGATGGTCCGCCTGGCCGCGCAGCCCTTCGCCGACCGGCTCGTGCGCAAGTTCGACCTGCCCGTACGCGGCTGGCGCGGCGCCCGCACGCAACCCCCGTCTTCGAACGCCTGATCGACCGCTCGGCGCACGGGAACATCCGTTCGGTGCCGGCCGCGTGTCGGGCCCCGTCCGTTGTCGGTGTTCGAACGTATGGTCCCACCCATGTTGTCCGAGATGCGGATCCAGGGACTCGGCGTGATCGACGACGCGACCCTGGAACTCGACCCGGGCCTGACCGTGCTCACCGGGGAGACCGGCGCCGGGAAGACCATGGTCGTGACCGGGCTGAACCTGCTGGGTGGCGGCCGTGCGGAGTCCTCGCGCGTGTCGGCGGGCGCGCGGCGCGCGGTGGTGGAGGGGCGGTTCGCGGCCTCACCGGGCGCGCTGGAGCTGGCCGAGGAGGTGGGCGCCGAGGCCGACGACGACGGGTCGCTCATCGCCGCCCGGACCGTCTCGGCCGATGGACGGTCCCGTGCCCACCTCGGCGGCCGCTCCGTCCCGAACGGCGTGCTGGGGCGTCTCGCCGAGAGCCAGCTCGCGGTGCACGGACAGAACGACCAGCTGCGCCTGCTCCGCGGCTCGGACCAGCGGGCCCTGCTCGACCGCTTCGCCGGTGACCCGGTCGCGGTCCCGCTGGCCTCCTACCGGTCCGTGCGCACCGAGTGGCTCGAGGTCGTCACCGAGCTCGCCGAGCGCCGCGACAACGCCCGCCGGCTCGCGCAGGAGGCCGACCTGCTGCGGCACGGGCTCACCGAGATCGAGGCCGCCGAGCCGCAGCCGGGGGAGGACCGCGAGCTCGTCGAGCAGGCCCGCCGCATGGCCGAGGCCGACGACCTGCGCGCGGCCGCCGAGGGCGCCCGGCTGGCACTGTCCGGCTCCGACGACGGGGACACCCCGGGCGCGGTCGGTCTCGCCGGGCACGCGAAGGGGCTCGCGGAGGGCAGCGGCGACCCGGCCCTGGAGGAGCTGGGCCCGCGGCTGACCGAGGCGATCGCGGTGCTCGCCGACGCCGCCGCCGAGCTGTCCGGGTACCTCGACCGGCTCGACGCGGACCCGGAGCAGCTCTCCCGGGTCCTGACCCGGCAGGCCGAGCTCAAGGCGCTCACCCGCAAGTACGCCGCCGACACCGACGGGGTGCTCGCGTGGGCCGCGACGGCGCGCGAGCGCCTGGCCGGGCTCGACACGTCCGACGAGGCCCTCGCCGAGCTGTCCGCCCGGCGCGACGCGCTCGCCGCCGACCTCGCCGGGCACGCCGCCGAGATCACCGCGGCCCGCACCGAGGCCGCCGCGCGGCTCGCCGAGGCCACCACCGCCGAGCTCGCCGGGCTCGCGATGAAGGACGCCACGCTGCAGGTCGCGGTGCTGCCGCGGGCCGCCGCGGACGCCGGCCCGGTGCTCGAGGTCGGCGGGCGGCGCTGTCAGGCCGGGTCCAGCGGCGTCGACGAGGTCGAGATCCGGCTCGTCCCGCACTCCGGCGCGGTGGCGCAGCCGCTGCACAAGGGCGCCTCGGGCGGTGAGCTGTCGCGGGTGATGCTGGCGCTGGAGGTCGCGCTGGCCGGTGCCGACCCGGTGCCGACCATGGTGTTCGACGAGGTCGACGCCGGGGTCGGCGGCCGCGCCGCCGTCGAGATCGGCCGCCGGCTGGCGCAGCTGGCGTCGCGCCACCAGGTCATCGTCGTCACCCACCTGCCGCAGGTGGCGGCCTACGCCGACCGTCACCTCGTGGTGCAGAAGGCCTCCGGCGAGGGCGTCACCCGCTCCAGCGTGCGCCGCCTCAGCGACGAGGAGCGCACCCAGGAACTGGCCCGGATGCTGGCCGGGATGGACGACACCGACACCGGCCGGGCGCACGCGGAGGAGCTGCGCACCGCGGCGACCGCGCACCGCGAGGCCGACCGGGCCGCCGCACGCCCGGCCGACCTCGCCGCGGCCCGGTCCCGCCGCGCCGGCACGCCGCGGACGGGGGCGGCGCAGACCGCGGGCGGGACCCGCCGGCGCCGCGTCGCCCGCGCCGGCTGAGCCCCCGGGCCGGGGTGGGCACGAGCTGCCCCGCGGCGGTCGTCCGTGCCGGTGACGTCGGGATCTCGCGCGGCGTGCCTGCGTGGTCACGGGCGTCCCACCTGTCACAGTGCGGCCCATGAAGCTGTCCGGCCTGCTGCACCGTTCCCGACCGGAGCTGCCGGGCCTGACCGGCCCGGCGCGCGCCGACCGCCGTACGGAGAACGTGCTGCGGCGGCTGCGGCCCGGCGACATCGCCGTCATCGACCAGGTCGACCTCGACCGCGCGACCGCGGACGCACTCGTCTCCGCGCGGGTGGCCGCCGTCGTCAACGCCGCTCCGTCGATCTCCGGGCGGTTCCCGAACCTCGGACCGCAGGTGCTCGTCGAGGCGGGCATCCCGCTGGTCGACGACTGCGGGCCCGACACGCTGCGCGCGGTCAAGGACGGCATCAGGGTCCGCCTGCACGACGGCGTCCTCTACACCGGTGAGCAGCCGCTGTGCGAGGGCCGCGAGCAGACCGAGGACACCGTCGCCGACGCCCTCGACGAGGCCAAGCAGGGGCTCACCCACCAGCTCGAGGCGTTCGCCGCGAACACCACCGAGTTCATGCGGCGCGAGCGGTCGCTGCTGCTCGACGGCCACGGGGTGCCCGAGGTCGACGTCGACCTCGACGGGCGCCCGGTGCTCGTCGTCGCCGCGGGGTTCGAGCACGTCTCCGTGCTCAAGCAGCTCAAGGGCTACATCAAGGAGTACCGGCCGGTCCTGGTCGGTGTCGGGGCGGGTGCCGACGCGCTGGTCGCGGCCCGGTACAAGCCCGACCTCGTGGTCGCCGACCCGTCGGAGGTGTCGAACCAGGCGCTGACCTGCGGCGCCGACGTCGTCGTCCCGGCGTTCCCGGACGGGCACGCCCCCGGGCTGCACCGGGTGCAGGACCTCGGGGCCAGCGCGGTGACCTTCCCGTCGATGGCCAACCCGGAGGACCTCGCGCTGCTGCTCGCCCACCACCGGGGCGCGTCGATGATCGTCACCGTGGGGCTGTCGGCGTCGATGGCGGAGTTCCTCGACCGCGGCCGCTCCGGCAGCAACGCCTCGACCTTCCTGACCCGCCTGCAGGCCGGGGGCACCGTCGTCGACGGCGTGATGATCGCCCAGATGTACCGCAGCCGGACCTCCTTCGCGCCGCTGCTGCTGCTCATCGCGGCCGCGGTCGTCGCCGTCGTCGTCGCGGTACTGGTGTCCGGCGGCGGTCCGGCGGTGCTCGACTGGGCCGGCGCGGTGTTCGCGACCGTGCGGTCCTGGGTCTCCGGGTGGTTCCCGGCGTGATCTCGCGGCGCCACCACCGGATCGCGCTTGCCGCGGTGTTCGTGCTCGCCCTCGCGGCCGGGTTCGCGCTGGCCGCGGTCGGGGTGCCGCAGCGGATCGCGGACGCGGCCGCCGCGAGCACGTCGCGCAGCGACACCGACGCGCTGCGGGCCGAGCGCGACTCCCTCGCCGCGCAGCTGCGCGGCGCCGACGAGTTCGCCGGCCGCGTCGGGCCGGACCTGGTGCGCGGACGGCTCGACGGCGTGCCAGTCACGGTGATCGCGCTCGGCGCCGACCCGGCCGACACCCGCGCGGTCTCCGAGCTCGTCGTCGCCGCCGGCGGCACCGTGGCCGGTGACGTCGTACTCACCCCGGCCGTCACCGACCCGGCCCGTGCCGACGCGCTGCGGGACCTCTCGGCGCGGCTGCTGCCCGCCGGGGCCCAGCTTCCGTCCTCCTCGGAGGCCGGTGCGCTGGCCGGCGGCCTGCTCGGCGCCGCACTGCTGTCCCCGCCCGACGGCGCGGCCCCCGACCCGGCCCGCAGCGGCGCGGTGCTCGCCGGGCTCGCCGCGGGCGGCTTCGCCGAGACCCCGGCCGCCACCCCGGCACCCGGCCGGCTCGCCGTCGTCGTCACCGGCAGCGGCTACTCCGGAGTCGACGCCTCCGCCTCGGCCGCCACCGCCACCGCACTGGCCGCCGAGCTCGACCGGCGCGGCGGGGGAGCGGTCCTCGCCGGGCGCGACGCCGCTCCGGGGTCGGCCGTCACCGCCGCCCGCGCCGGCGGCACCGGCGGGTCCCGGCTCGCGACCGTCGACGGCGTCGGCACCGGTGCCGGGCGCGTCGCGACCGTGCTCGCGCTCGCCGAACGCCAGGGCGGGGGGACCGGTCGCTACGGCTCCGGAGACGGCACCACGGGGCCGGTTCCCGCGTCCCCCTGACCGATCGGTAGGCTGAAACTCCGTGCAGACTCGCGCCACCCGTCATCTGTTCGTCACCGGTGGGGTCGCGTCCTCGCTGGGCAAGGGCCTGACCGCCTCCAGTCTCGGTCAGTTGCTCACCGCGCGCGGGCTTCGCGTCACCATGCAGAAGCTCGACCCCTACCTCAACGTGGACCCCGGGACGATGAACCCGTTCCAGCACGGCGAGGTGTTCGTCACCGAGGACGGTGCGGAGACCGACCTCGACATCGGGCACTACGAGCGGTTCCTCGACCGCGACCTCGCCGGTCGGGCCAACGTCACCACCGGCCAGGTCTACTCCGAGGTCATCGCCAAGGAGCGCCGCGGCGAGTACCTGGGCGACACCGTGCAGGTCATCCCGCACATCACCAACGAGATCAAGGACCGCGTCCTCGCGATGGCCGAGCCCGACGCCGAGGGCCTGGCCCCCGACGTCGTCATCACCGAGGTCGGCGGCACCATCGGCGACATCGAGTCGCTGCCGTTCGTCGAGGCCGCCCGTCAGGTGCGCCACGAGGTCGGCCGGGACAACTGCTTCTTCCTGCACGTGTCGCTGGTGCCCTACCTGGCGCCGTCGGGCGAGCTGAAGACCAAGCCGACCCAGCACTCGGTCGCGGCGCTGCGCAACATCGGCATCCAGCCCGACGCCGTCGTCCTGCGCGCCGACCGCGAGATCCCCGAGGGCATGAAGCGCAAGATCTCGCTGATGTGCGACATCGAGCTCGACGGTGTCGCCGCCTGCCCGGACGCCCCGTCGATCTACGACATCCCGAAGGTGCTGCACGGCGAGGGCCTCGACGCCTACGTCGTGCGCCGGCTCGGGCTGCCGTTCCGCGACGTCGACTGGACCGTGTGGGGCGACCTGCTCGACCGCGTCCACCACCCGCGCGAGACCGCGACGATCGCGCTCGTCGGGAAGTACGTCGACCTGCCCGACGCGTACCTCTCGGTGACCGAGGCACTGCGCGCGGGCGGCTTCGCCCACCACGCGAAGGTCGCGATCCGCTGGGTCCCGTCGGACACCTGCGAGACCCCGGCCGGTGCGGCCGAGGCCCTCGACGGCGTCGACGCCGTCCTGGTCCCGGGCGGGTTCGGCATCCGCGGCATCGAGGGCAAGCTCGGCGCGATCACCCACGCCCGGACCCGTCGCATCCCCACCCTGGGGCTCTGCCTGGGCCTGCAGTGCATGGTCATCGAGACCGCCCGGCAGGTCGCGGGCCTCGACGGCGCCAGCTCGACGGAGTTCGACCCGGACACCGAGCACCCCGTCATCTCGACGATGGCGACCCAGCGCGACGTCGTCGCCGGCGAGCGCGACATGGGCGGCACCATGCGCCTGGGCGCCTACCCGGCGGTGCTGCAGCCGGGCTCGGTGGCGGCGAAGGCGTACGGCTCGCGGGAGATCTCCGAGCGCCACCGGCACCGTTTCGAGGTCAACAACGCCTACCGGCAGCGGCTCACCGAGGCCGGGCTGGTGTTCGGCACCTCGCCGGACGGCACCCTGGTCGAGTTCGTGGAGCTGCCCGCCGCGCAGCACCCGTTCTTCGTCGGCACCCAGGCCCACCCGGAGCTGAAGAGCAGGCCCACCCGCCCGCACCCGCTGTTCGCCGCGTTCGTCAAGGCGGCGCTGCGCTACCGCGCCGAGGACCGGCTGCCGGTGCGGCTGCCGGGCCGCGACAGCGACACCGACGACGCCGCCGAGGCCGTCGAGGGCGACGACGCCGTCGTCGCCGCGACCGGCAACGGCGCCGTCCCGGCCGAGCGCACGCGCTGAACGGCACGGGCCGCACCGCACCGGTGCGGCCCGCGCCGTCCGGCGCGGCGGGCCGCCCGCACACCCGCAGCCGCCTCGCGGACCGCTGCCGGGCGACTACTGTTCGGCGGGTGATCGAATCGCGCACGTGCCGGGCGGTGACCCGGTGACCCGACCCGGTGAGCACGACTTCCCGGTCCGCTCGGCCACCGACATCTACTCGGGGCGCGTCATGGCGCTGCGGTCCGACCGGGTCGTGATGCCCGGTGGCCGGGTCGCGACCCGCGAGATCCTGGAGCACCCGGGCGCGGTGGCGGTCGTCGCCGTCGACGAGTCGCAGCGCGTGCGGATGCTGCACCAGTACCGCCACGCGGTGCGGCGACGGCTGTGGGAGCTGCCCGCCGGCCTGCTCGACGTCGCCGGGGAGGACCCGGCCGTCACCGCGGACCGGGAGCTGACCGAGGAGGCCGGGCTGTCCGCGTCGGACTGGTCGGTGCTGCTCGACGTCGTCCCCTCGCCCGGCTTCTCCGACGAGTCGGTGCGCATCTACCTCGCGCGCGACCTCGTCGAGAAGGACCGCCCCGAGCTGGGCGACGACGAGGAGGCCGACCTCGAGCTGCGCTGGGTCCCGATCGCCGAGGCGGTCGGGATGGTGTTCGCCGGGGAGATCGTGAACGCGGTGTCCTGCGCCGGTCTGCTCGCGGCCCGTGCGGTGCTGGCGGGGGAGTTCGACCCGCGCCCGGTCGAGGCCGAGTGGGTCGACCGCCCGTTCCGCTTCGCCCGCCGCGCCGACGAGTAGGGCCTCAGGGCCGCAGCGGGCGCCCGTCGGGGTCGCGCGGCGACCCGGCGAGGATCACGATGCCGTCGATGAACGACCAGACGGCGCCGAAGCCCAGCGTCACGAACGTGACGACGAGCTGGGCGATCGCCAGTCCGATGTGGCCGGAGTAGAAGCGGCCGATCCCGATCGGCAGGAACAGCTGCAGCAGGCCGGCGACGACCTTCTGCTTGTCCGAGTAGGGCAGTCCCGAGTACGGCTCGCGGCCGAAGGGCGCCGCCGGGTCGTAGCCGCCGTAGGCGGGCGGGCCCGGGTGGGGCGGGTACGCGGCCCCCGGGTACGGCTGCGGCCCGCCGGCCCAGGCGGGCGGCGCCGCGGACCACTGGCCGCCGGCCCACGGCGCGCCGCCGGCCGGTCCGGGGCCGCCCGGGTACGGGCCCGGTCCGGTGCCCGCCGGGAAGCCGGTGTCGCCGTACGGGCCGGGCCAGGGCGGGCGGGTCGTGCCGGTCGGCGTCCGGTCGGGGTACGGACCTGCCGCCGGGTGGCCCGACGGGTCCGGCCGCGGGGTCTCCCGCGTCGGGTCCGGCACGGCGAGCCGGGCGGTCCGCTCGCCCTCGCCCGCCGGGGTGCCGGGCGTGGTCGCGGTGTCGCCGTCCGTCGGGCCGGTCGACGGGCCCGCCGACGCGGCGGCGGTGGTGTCGCCGTCCTCCGGGGCGGCCGGGTGCGGCTCGGGCAGGTCGGAGAACAGCACGGCCAGCTCCGGCCGTGTCGTCGCGGACCGCGCGCGGCGCACCCGCTCGTCGAACGCGTCGACGTCGAGACGGCCGCCGGTGTAGTGCCGCGACAGCGCGCGGACGGCCTCCTCCTGCTCGGCGTATCCGATCGGGTCCGTGCTCATGGCCCGACCGTAGCGGGGGAGCGGGCGCGCCCGCCGTACGGCGCGGTCCTACGCTCGCCCCATGCGCTTCGGACTCTTCGTGCCCCAGGGCTGGCGTCTCGACCTCGTCGGCATCGACCCCGCCGCCCAGTGGGACGTCATGCGCGGCCTGACCGAGCACGCCGACCGGGGCGAGAGCTGGGAGTCGGTCTGGGTCTACGACCACTTCCACACCGTCCCCGAGCCGACCGACGAGGCCTGCCACGAGGCGTGGAGCCTCATGGCCGCCTTCGCCGCCGTCACCGAGCGGGTGCGGCTCGGCCAGATGTGCACCTGCATGGCCTACCGCAACCCCGCCTACCTGGCGAAGGTCGCGGCGACCACCGACGTGATCTCGAAGGGCCGCGTCGAGATGGGCATCGGCGCCGGCTGGTACGAGCACGAGTGGCGGGCCTACGGCTACGGCTTCCCCCGCCCCGGCGAGCGCCTGGCCATGCTCGACGAGGGCGTGCAGATCATGCGCCAGGGCTGGCGCGAGGGCCGGGCCACCCTCGACGGGCGGCACTACCGGGTGGACGGCGCGATCGTCGCGCCGAGGCCCCTGCAGGACGGCGGCATCCCGCTCTGGATCGCCGGCGGCGGCGAGAAGGTGACCCTGCGGATCGCCGCGCAGTACGCGCAGTACACCAACTTCGACGGCACCTTCGACGGCTTCCGCCACAAGTCGGCGATCCTGGCCGACCACTGCCGCGAGCTCGGCACCGACTACGACGCGATCGTCCGCTCCGCGAACTACAACGTCGCGATCGGCAGCACCGAGGCCGAGGTCGAGGACCGGCTCGCGCAGCTCGTCGCCCGCCTCGAGCCGGTCGTCGGCCGGGAGAAGGCCGAGGGCGCGCTGGGCGCCTTCCGCGGGCTGCCGGGCGTCGGGACGCCGGAGCAGATCGTGGAGAAGCTGGCCGCCCTGCAGGACGTCGGCATGAGCTACGGGATCTTCTACTTCCCCGAGGCCGCCTACGACCGGTCCGGGATCGAGCTGTTCGAGCGCGAGGTCGTCCCCGCCCTGCGGGGCTGACAGTGCCCACGATGCGCCGGGTGGCCGAGGACTACCTCGGCCACCTGGCCGTCGAGCGGGGGCGGGCGCAGAACACCCTGCGCTCCTACCGGCTCGACCTGGAGCGCTACCTGGGCCACCTCGACGGGCTCGGCCGCACCGACCCGCCCGCGGTGCGCGAGGCCGACGTCGCGGGGTTCGTGACCGCGCTGCGGACCGGGGAGCGGCCGCTGGCGGCGTCCTCGGCGGCGCGGGCGCTGGCCGCGGTGCGCGGGCTGCACCGCTTCGCGCTGCGCGAGGGACTGGTGCCGGTCGACGTGGCCGCCGGCGTCGCACCGCCCGCGCTCGGCTCGCGGCTGCCGACGGCGCTGTCGGTGGACCAGGTCGACCAGCTGCTGGCCGGCTGCGTCTCCGACGGCCCGGTCGGGCTCCGGGACCGTGCGCTGCTGGAGCTGCTCTACTCCACCGGGGCGCGGATCTCCGAGGCCGTCGGCGCCGACCTCGACGACCTCGACCCCGGGGCGCGGACGATCCTGCTGCGCGGCAAGGGGAACAAGCAGCGGATCGTGCCGGTCGGGCGGCCTGCGCTCGCCGCCGTCGACGCGTACCGGGTCCGCGCCCGGCCCGACCTGGCCGCCCGCGGCACCGGCAGCCCGGCGCTGCTGCTCAACGCGCGCGGCAACCGCCTGTCCCGGCAGAGCGCCTGGCACGTGCTGCGCGGCGCGGCCGAGGCGTCCGGACTGCCGGGCGCGGTCGTCGCCGCCGTCTCCCCGCACACCCTGCGGCACTGCTTCGCGACGCACCTGCTCTCCGGCGGCGCCGACGTCCGCGTCGTGCAGGAGCTGCTCGGGCACGCCAGCGTCGCGACCACACAGATCTACACCCACGTCACGGTGGACACCCTGCGCGAGGTCTACGCGACCGCGCACCCCCGCGCCCGGGGCTGACGCCGCGGTCCACTACGTTGCGGACCCCATGCGGTACGGAGCGTGGGTGACGGCGGCGGTGGCGGGACTCCTCCTGGCCGGGTGCGGTGCGGTGGGCGGCACCGGAGCGGCCGGGCAGGAGTCGGTCACCGACACGGTCGACGGGACGGTGGCCCGGGTCGAGGTCGACTCCGACGCCGGTGCGCTGCGCCTCGTCGCGGGCGACCGGGCGTCGGTGGCGCAGGACCTGCGCTGGACCGGCGACGCGCGGCCGCAGGTCGAGCACCGGCTCGACGGCGACGTCCTGCGCATCACCGTCCGCTGCCCGGACCGGGGCGGCGAGCGTTGCCAGGCCGGGCTCGTCGTCACCGCGCCCGCCACGGCCTCGGCACGGGCCGAGCTCGCCGCCGGCGGCATCGAGGTGCAGGGGCTGACCGGTGCGCTGGACCTGCGGTCCTCGGCGGGGGAGGTCGGCGGCAGCGGCCTCGGGCCGGGCGACGTGCGCGCGTCCTCCAGCGCCGGCGGGGTGGACCTGACCTTCGCCGCGGCCGCCGCGGACGTCACCGCCGAGTCCACCGCCGGCGAGGTCGTCGTGCGGGTCCCGGTCGGACCGGCCTACGAGGTCACCGCCGCGACGACCGCCGGCTCGACCACGGTGCAGGTGCCCGACCAGCCCGGCGCCGACCACCGGATCAGCGCCCGCAGCACCGCGGGCGGGGTCTCGGTCCTGCCGGCCGCCTGACGGGGGCGACACGCCGGGCACACCGACGCGGAACCACGGGGGACCGCGGGTAGGGTGAGCCGACATCCATACCGCGACGCGGCCCGACGGGCGCGTCGCCGCACGTGGGGACGTTTCCTGCAGTGCGGTCGGGGCCCGGTCGGGTCCGTCCGACCCGGCACGGTACCCGCGACGAGACCGGAGACCGCATGAACCCGACGCGGCCGGAGGCCCAGGCCAGGCTCGACGACCCGAGCGACGAGCCCGCGCCGGATCACGGGCGAGGCACCCAGACCACCAGCGCACGCGCCCCCCAGCCGGCGCCGCTGACCGTGCACGGCCCCGCCCGCGTGATCGCCGTGGCGAACCAGAAGGGCGGCGTCGGGAAGACCACGTCGACGATCAACCTGGGCGCCGCGCTGGCCGAGTACGGCCGCCGTGTCCTGCTCGTGGACTTCGACCCGCAGGGTGCGCTGTCGGTGGGGCTCGGGGTGCAGCCGCACCAGCTGGAGTCGACCGTCTACAACCTGCTGATGGAGCGCGGCGTCGAGTCCGGCGAGGTGCTGCAGGACACCGGGGTCGAGAACCTCGACCTGCTGCCGTCCAACATCGACCTGTCCGCCGCCGAGGTCCAGCTCGTCACCGAGGTCGGGCGCGAGCAGGCGCTCGGGCGGGCGCTCAAGCCGTTCCTGCCCGACTACGACATCGTGCTCATCGACTGCCAGCCGTCGCTGGGCCTGCTCACGATCAACGCCCTCGCCTGCGCCGACGAGGTCCTGATCCCGCTGGCCTGCGAGTTCTTCTCGCTGCGCGGTGTCGCCCTGCTCATGGACACGATCGGCAAGGTCACCGAGCGGCTCAACCCCGACCTCACCCTGCTCGGGGTGCTCCCGACGATGTTCGACACCCGCACCCTGCACACCCGCGAGGTCCACGACCGCGTGGTGGAGGCGTTCGGGGACAAGGTGTTCGACGCCGTCATCAACCGGACGATCAAGTTCCCCGAGACCACCGTCGCCGGCGAGCCGATCACGACGTGGGCGCCGACGTCCTACGCCGCGGACGCCTACCGGATGCTCGCGCGCGAGGTCATCGCCCGGTGACGCTGCTCGCCGACGGCGCCCCCGAGGGCCTGGAGCCGTCGCCCCGGCGGCGGTTCACGGTCCGGCTGGCGAACTTCGAGGGCCCGTTCGACCTGCTGCTGCAGCTGATCGGCAAGCACGAGCTCGACGTCACCGAGATGGCCCTGCACAAGGTCACCGACGACTTCATCGCCCACCTCGCCGATCTCGGCGACGACGCGGACCTCGACGAGACCACCGAGTTCCTCGTCGTCGCCGCGACCCTGCTCGATCTCAAGGCGGCCCGGCTCGTGCCCGGCGCCGAGGTCGACGACGAGGACGACCTCGCCCTGCTCGAGGCCCGTGACCTGCTGTTCGCCCGGCTGCTGCAGTACCGCGCCTACAAGGAGGCCGCGCAGCTGTTCGTCGAGCTGGAGAACGGGGCGATGCGCCGCTTCCCGCGCTCGGTGGCGATCGAGGACCGCTACGCCGACCTGCTGCCCGAGGTGCTGCTCGGCGTCGACGCGCAGGCGTTCGCCGAGCTCGCCGCGACGGTGTTCCGGCCCCGCCCGCCCGCGGAGGTCGGGGTCGACCACCTGCACGCGGTGCACGTGTCGGTGCCCGAGCACGCCGCCGTGCTGCGCGAGCGGCTCGCGCTGGCCGGGTCGGCCAGCTTCGCGGAGCTGACCGCGGACTGCGTCGCGACGCTGGAGGTCATCGCCCGGTTCATGGCGCTGCTGGAGCTGTACCGGGAGCGCTCGGTCGCCCTCGAGCAGCCGGAGCCGTTCGCGGACCTGACCGTCACCTGGACCGCCGACCGGGAGGACGACCCCGTCGCCTACGCCGCCGCGCTGGAGGACGAGGCCGCGGCCGCCGAGGAGGCCGTGCGGGCCCGAAACCGGCGGCGCCGCAAGAAGAACCGGGTCGACGACGCCGAGGCCGGCACCGACCCCGACGGGGACGACGACGCCGGGGAGGCCCCCGACGCGGACCGTGCCGGGGCCCGGCGGTGACCGAGCCGGACGACCGGCCGGGCTCCGCCGACCCGGAGGACCCGTCCGAGCTGCTGCGCCTCATCGGGCGGACGGTCCCGCGCAGCCCCCACGCCACCCCGCCCCCGGACGCCACCCCGCCCCCGCACCCGGCCCCCGATCCGCCGGCGCACACCCCCACCGACGGTCCGGCCGGGGATCGGGAGCTGCGGAACGGCACCGCGGACGACGATGTCGCGACGCCCGACGACCCCGGGGCGGACGGTGCCGAGCCCGAGGAACCCGACTTCCACGAGCTCGCCGACGACGCCGAGCTCGAGCACGCGCTGGAGGCGCTGCTGCTCGTCGTCGACGCCCCCGTCGACGAGGCGTCGCTGGCCACCGCGCTGAACCAGACGCCGTCACGGATCCGGCAGACGCTGCACCGCATGGCGCTGGCCTACACGGCCGACCGGCGCGGCATCGACCTGCGGCGCGCGGGGGAGGGCTGGCGGTTCTACACCCGCGACCGCTACGCCCCCTACGTCGAGAAGATGCTCATGGACGGCCAGCGCGCCCGGCTCACCCGGGCCGCGCTGGAGACCCTCGCCGTCGTCGCGTACCGCCAGCCGGTCACCCGGGCGCGGGTGTCCGCGGTGCGCGGCGTCAACTGCGACGGGGTGCTGCGCACCCTGCTCACCCGCGGCCTGGTGGAGGAGGCGGGCACCGAGGAACAGACGGGTGGCACCCTGTTCCGGACCACCGAGCTGTTCCTGGAACGGCTCGGCCTGTCCTCGGTGCAGGAGCTGCCGCCGCTGGCCCCGCTGCTGCCCGACATCGACGCCATCGACGACCTGGAACACTGATCACCATGAGCAACACACACGACCCCGACGGCGTCCGGCTCCAGAAGGTGCTGGCCCGCGCGGGCGTCGCCTCCCGGCGTGCGGCCGAGGACCTCATCGCGCAGGGCCGCGTGCAGGTGGACGGCGAGACCGTCCGCGAGCAGGGCCGCCGGATCGACCCGGACACCGCCGTCGTCCACGTCGACGGCGCCCGGGTGACCCTGCGCGACGACCAGGTGTACCTGGCGCTGAACAAGCCGGCCGGGATGCACTCGACGATGTCCGACGACATGGGGCGCCCCTGCATCGGCGACCTGCTCGCCGACCGCGTCGAGATCATGAACTCCGCGCAGCGGCTCTTCCACGTCGGCCGCCTCGACGCCGACACCGAGGGCCTGCTGCTGCTCACCAACGACGGCGAGCTCGGCCACCGGCTGATGCACCCGTCCTACGAGGTGCCGAAGACCTACCTGGCCGAGATCGAGGGCAAGATCGCCCGCGACCTGGGCCGGCGGCTGCGCGACGGCGTCGAGCTGGAGGACGGCCTCGCCCGCGTCGACGCGTTCAAGCTCGTCGACGCCGTGCCGGGCCGCTCGACCGTGCAGCTCGTGCTGCACGAGGGCCGCAAGCACATCGTGCGCCGGATGCTGGCCGAGGTCGGCCACCCCGTGCAGCGGCTGGTGCGCACCGCGGTCGGCGAGGTCCGGCTGGGCAACCAGCGGCCCGGCAAGCTCCGCCCGCTCGACCGCGTCGAGGTCGGCGCGCTGTACAAGGCGGTCGGGCTCTGATGGCGGTGCGCGCGCTGCGCGGCGCCACCCAGGTCGACGCCGACGACCGCTCCCAGATCCTCGACCGCTCCGCGGAGCTGGTCACCGCGGTCCTGGAGCGCAACGAGCTCGTCTCCGACGACATCATCTCGATCTGGTTCACCGCGACGCCGGACCTCACCGCGGAGTTCCCCGCCTACGCCGCGCGGCTGCTCGGGCTGACCGACGTGCCGCTCATGTGCGCCACCGAGATGTCGGTGCCCGGCGCGCTGCCGCGGGTGCTGCGGCTGCTCGCCCACGTCGACACCCCGAAGCCGCGCTCGGCCATGCGGCACGTCTACCTGCACGGGGCCCGCGCACTGCGCACCGATCTGCCCCAGTAGGACACCCCGCCCCGTCGTGGCGCAGGCCGACCGGCGACAATGCCGGACGCAGCAACTCGACAGTGTGGGGGATCCAGGTGGCCTTGCGGGGCGTCGTCGCGATGGACGGTCCGTCCGGGACGGGCAAGTCGACCGTCTCGCGACGGCTGGCGCAGGCCTGCTCGGCGGCCTATCTCGACACCGGGGCCATGTACCGCGCCGCGACGCTCGCCGCGTTGCGGGCGGGGCTCGGCGAGGGCGCCGGGGAGGACGAGATCGCGCGCGTCGCCGTCGCGGCCCGGCTGGAGTCGGGCACCGACCCGGCGTCGCCGTCGATCACCCTCGACGGCGAGGACGTCTCCGGCCCGATCCGCGGCCCGGAGGTCACCGGCTTCGTCTCGGCGGTCTCGGCGGTGCCGCAGGTGCGCGCCGAGATGGTCGCCCGCCAGCACGCGCTGATCCGCGCGGCCGTCGACGGCGGTGGCGGGATGGTGGTCGAGGGGCGCGACATCGGTACCGTGGTGGTGCCGGACGCGCCGCTCAAGGTCTACCTGACGGCGTCGCCGGAGGTCCGCGCGGCTCGGCGCGGGCGACAGGACGAGAAGGCGGGCCGCAAGGCCGACCTGCACGTCACGCTGGCCGACGTCGAGCGCCGGGACCGGCTCGACTCCTCGCGCCGGGTGTCGCCGCTCTACGCGGCGGCCGACGCGCTCGTGCTCGACACCGACCACCTGTCCGCGGACGCGGTGCTGGCCCGGCTGCGCGAGCTCGTCGCCGCCCGGGGGCTGGACGGGTGAGCCGGGCGCGTGCACTGCCCCAGGACGCCCTCGGGTGGCTGCACGACCTGGCCCGCTGGATCGGGACGTGGCTGTGGGCCCCGTTCTACCGGGTCCGGGTGCACCACCCGGAGCGGATCCCGGCCGACGGGCCGGTGGTGCTCGTCGCGAACCACAGCGCGTTCGTCGACGGGCCGCTGCTGTTCGGCATGTTCGGGCGCCGCGTGGTGTTCCTGGTGAAGGCGGAGATGTTCCGCGGCCCGCTGGGGCCGCTGCTGCGGCTGATCGGGCAGGTGCCGGTGCGGCGTGCCGTCGTCGACCGGCGGCCGCTCACCACGGCACTGGCGGTGCTGCGCGACGGCGGCATGGTCGCGGTGTTCCCGGAGGGGACCCGCGGCTCCGGCGACGTCGCCGGCGGGGTCGGCGCGGCCCGGCAGGGGGCGGCGTGGCTGGCGCGGGCGTCGTCGGCGCCGCTGCTGCCGGTGGCGGTGCGCGGCACCCGCCGCCCGGACGGGGCCGGCCGCCGGTTCCGCCCCCGGGTGGAGGTGCTGGTCGGCGAGCCGCTGCCGGCGCCGTCGGCACCCGGGCGGGACGGCCTGGCCGCCGCGACCACCGAGGTCGCGACGGCCCTGCGGACCCTGGTCCGCGAACTGGAGAGCTATACGGCCGAGGTGGCCGGGGACGTGAGAGAGCAGTGAGCGAGAACGAGTTCGGCACGGGCGTGGAGATCGGCGACCTGGCCGACCGCGCCGAGATGGAGCGGCTGGGCCTCGACCCGGCCGAGTTCGTCGCGGTCGACGAGGAGGGCCGCGTCACCGCGGGCATCGACCCCGACGAGGTGCTGGCGACCCCGACCCTCGCCGTCGTCGGCCGGCCCAACGTCGGCAAGTCCACGCTGGTCAACCGCATGCTGGGCCGCCGCGAGGCGGTCGTGCAGGACGTGCCGGGCGTGACCCGCGACCGCGTCGTCTACGACGCGCTGTGGAACGGCCGCCGCTTCAAGCTGATGGACACCGGCGGCTGGGAGCCCGACGCCGCCGGCCTGCAGGCCTTCGTGGCCCGCCAGGCCGAGACCGCGATGCGCCTCGCCGACGCGGTGCTGCTCGTCGTCGACGCCTCGGTCGGCGCGACCGCCACCGACCAGGCCGTCGCCCGGGTCCTGCGCCGCGCCGACGTGCCGGTGATGCTCGCCGCGACCAAGGTCGACGACGACCGGCTCACCGCCGACACCGCCGAGCTGTGGCGGCTCGGGCTCGGCGAGCCGCACCCGGTGTCGGGCCTGCACGGGCGCGGCTCCGGTGACCTGCTCGACGCGATCCTGGAGATCCTCCCGGAGACCCCGCGCGACGACTTCGGCGCCTCCGGCTCCGGGCCGCGCCGCGTCGCGCTGGTCGGCAAGCCCAACGTCGGCAAGTCCAGCCTGCTGAACAAGCTCGCCGGCGAGGAGCGCTCGGTCGTCCACGACGTCGCCGGCACCACCGTCGACCCGGTCGACTCCCTCGTCGAGCTCGACGGGCGGGTCTACCGCTTCGTCGACACCGCCGGGCTGCGCAAGCGGGTCAAGATGGCGTCGGGCATGGAGTACTACGCCTCGCTGCGCACGAGCTCGGCGGTCGAGGCGGCCGAGGTCGCGCTGGTGCTGATCGACGCGTCCGAGCCGATCGCCGAGCAGGACCAGCGGGTGCTGACGATGGTCGCCGAGTCCGGCCGCGCCCTGGTCATCCTGTTCAACAAGTGGGACAAGGTCGACGAGGACCGCCGCCACCAGCTCACCCGCGAGCTGGAGCGCGACCTGATCAGTGTGCGGTGGGCGGAGCGGGTCAACGTCTCGGCGCTCACCGGGCGCGCCACGTCGCGGATCGCGCCCGCCCTGGACCGGGCGCTGGCGTCCTGGGACACCCGCGTGCCGACCGGCCGGCTCAACCAGTGGCTCAAGGACCTCGTCGCGGCGACGCCGCCGCCGGTCCGTGGCGGCAAGCAGCCCAAGATCATGTTCGCGACGCAGGCGCAGACCCGCCCGCCGACGTTCGTGCTGTTCACCAGCGGCTTCCTCGAGGCCGGGTACCGCCGGTTCGTCGAGCGCAGGCTGCGCGAGGAGTTCGGGTTCGGCGGCAGCCCGATCCGGGTCTCGGTCCGGGTCCGGGAGAAGCGGCCGCGGAAGAAGTGATGCGGGTCCTGCGCGGCCGTTCCGGCGCCGGCATCTGGGAGGTCGCCGAGGCGGCCGTCCCGGAGCCGGGGCCCGGTGAGCTGCTGGTGCGGGTGCGGGCGGCCGGGGTGAACCGGGCCGACCTGCTCGCGCTGCGCGGCGGCTACCCCGTCCCGCACGCGGCGGCCGACGGGTCGTTCACCGCCGGCATGGAGCTGGCGGGCGAGGTCGTCGCGGCCGGCCCGGGCACCGCCGGGCGCGGGCTCGGGGACCGGGTGTTCGCGACGGCGGCCGCGGCCTTCGCCGAGTACGCCGTCGTCGACGCGCGCCGCGCGCTCGCCGTCCCGGCCGGGCTGTCCTGGACCGGGGCCGCCGCGCTGCCCGTGGCGCTGGAGACCGTGCACGACGCGCTCGTCACCCAGGCCGGGTTCGACGGCGCGGGCGCGGTGCTCGTCCTGGGCGGCACCACCGGGGTCGGGCAGGTCGCGGTGCGGCTGGCCGCCGCGCTCGGCGCCGACCCGGTGTTCGCGACGACGACGTCGCCGGGCAAGCGCGACGCCCTCGCCGCGGCCGGGGCGCACCCGCTCGTCGGCACCCGCGGGCTGGCCGGCCTCCCCACCGAGGTCGACGTCGTGCTGGACCTCGTCGGCGGCGACCACCTGGCCGCCGCGCTGCCCGCCGTCCGGATCGGCGGCACCGTCGTGCAGATCGGCCGCCTCGCCGGGCCGTCGGCGACGCTGGACCTGAACACGCTGTCGTTCCGGCGGCTGCACCTGATCGGCACGACGTTCAGCGTCCGCACCGCCGACGAGCGCGCCGCGGTCGCCGCGGCGCTGACGCCCGTCCTCGACCTCGTCGGCGACGGCCGGGTGCGCGCCACCGTCGACCGCGTCGTCGGTCTGGAGGAGGCCCCGGCCGCGGTGGAGCACCTGCGTTCGGGAGCCGCCGTCGGCAAGGTCGTGATCGAGGTCTCCGGATCGTGACCCCGCGGGCGTAACCGTGCGCGCGGCACCGACGAGTCCTCCGGCGTGACGGTGCTGGAGCGGCTGTGGGTGTGGCGGGTGCGTGCCGCCTGCGAGATGGCGCTGGCCTCCCGCGGAGGCGACGAGCTCGTCGACGACGCCCGCACCGAGGCCGCCTGGTACGCCGACCTGCTGCACCCGTGGGACGGCTGCGGCTGCGAGCCCGACGCGCGGGTCCACGCCTGGCTCTCGATCCTGATGGCGCGGCGCACGGTCGCCGCGCACCCCCTGGAACGGTGACGGGCGTTTCACTAGC
>NZ_JBBJUP010000032.1:0-13234 GCF_037727765.1 Pseudonocardia spirodelae
CCTAGTGCACGCGCAGCCGGGCCTCGAGCCCGGCGACGAGCTCGCCCCAGGTCTGCGCCTCCCGCGCGAACGGCGGGCTCGGCGCCATCCGCGTCGGGTCCGGCCGCACGACGAACGACACCAGCCAGCCGAGGCTGGCCGACTCGGCCAGTGCGTCGGCGGGCTCGGGGTCCCCGGCCCACTCGCCGACGTCGGTCAGCAGCTCGGCGGCCAGGTCCAGCTGCACCGGGTCCAGGTCGAGCACGCCCTCGGCGAGGTCCGCGCCGATCCCGGTGAGCACGTAGGTGTTCATGTCCTCGACGCCGCCGTCGAGCTCGCCGACGGCGGCCGCGTCGAGCACGTCGGCGAAGGTGACGGCCGCGGTCAGGTCGGTCCCCGCGACGGCGGCGTGCTCGCGGTCGGCCAGCGCGCGGAAGAGCGCGCGCTCGGAGCCGAACGCGTCGATGCGCCCGTCGGACCCGAGGAAGACGGGCCGGTCCTCCAGGTAGCACCGCAGGGTCACCACGGAGCGGTCGCCGATCTCGATGCGGATGGGGTCGATGCCCACCTCGGCCCAGAACCCGGCCGGGGCGTCGTCGTCGCCGCCGTCGGTGGTGCCGGTGCTGGCGGACCCGTCGGTGCCGGCGGCGAGCGCGGCGGCCTCGAGCGCCTCGTCGTCGTCGAGGGGCTCGGCGGCGAGCCGGTCGCGCAGCTCCTGCTCCTCGGCGCGGGCCTTGTCCAGCGCTCCGGGGTCCACCTCCGGGGTGGCGACGAGCGCGTCGACCGTGTCGACGATGCCGTCCCAGTGCGTGGCGACGGCCTCGGACAGCGCCGACCAGCGCTTCGCGCCGTCCCGCCCGGCGAAGGCCTGCTCCCCCTCGCGCAGCAGCGCGAAGGCGGGCTCGCCGTCGAGGGCGGCGATCACGTCGGTGAGGTCGCAGACGTCGGCCAGCGACCGGACGATCGAGACGGCCTCGTGCAGCTCCTGCACGGTCCACGCGTCCGGATCGGCCGCGGCCAGCGCGGGCAGCCCGACGAGGTCGAAGCGGTGGGTCTCGTCGGGGGTCAGCTCGGCGACCGAGAGACCGGGCACCGCCGACCACGCGGGGTGGTCGGTCAGGTCGTGCTCGGGCGCCGTGCGGACGTACGCGGCGAGGCCGGCCACCTCGTCGAAGACGAACACGTGCTCGTCGTCGCCGAGGAACGCCTCCCACTCCTCGCCGTCCTCCCGCCACGGGGGAGCCCACAGGGAGACCACGTCGCCCCGGGTGAGAGCGAGCCGGATCGGGACGATGTCGCTTGCCACGCGGCGAGCCTATCGTCGGTCCGGTCCGCCGGCCGGTCCCACCACGGGGTGTCGCCGGCCCGGCGGTCGTGGTCGCGGGGGTCAGGCCTGGGAGTGCAGGCGCACCACACCGATGGACACGTCCTCGAGCCCGCCCCGGTCGAAGTCGCGGCGCAGCTGGTCGGCCTTGATGGTCGCCGTCATCCCGTCGAACGGGCCGTGTGCGTCCACCTCCCCGGTCTGCGGGTCCACCGCCAGAACGACGTATCCGTCGCACTGCGTGAGCTTTTCCGCAGCAGCGATCAACGTCTGCTCCTCGGAAGTCGTGTTCTCCGGCATCGGATCACCTCCTTGTCGTCTAGTACAGCGTCGGCGGAGCCCTCGATGTGACACCGTTTCGGCCATACCACCCGTTCGGGTCAGGTGAATCGCGAAATCGGCAACCGCGCGTGCCGATAGTGGCACCACACGCGGTCGTTCACGCGATCCGGCGAACGCGACGTGCCCGACCGGACACCGAAGGTGATCACCGATCCCGTCGGGGATCCGCTGTCACGCAAGGTCTGCGACCGTGTCCCGGACCTCACCCGGGCGGACGAGACGGGCCCACCGGCCGGTCGCGGCGTCACCCGTCGGTGAGCGCGCGCTTCTCACGCTTCGTGAACCGTGACACGCATCCGTGTCGACGTCGTGCGATGACGTGCGGGTGTCCGGACGGCCACGTACCGGCATCGTCGCAGGGTGGGCGGCGTGCCGGTCCGGCGGCCGCCGGGCGGCGCCCGCCGATCGTGGCCCGCACCGCCTCCGCACGGGGGATCTCGGCGCCCCGGCGCCGCCGTAGGCTGTGCGCCCGTGGACACGATCGTCGTCGACCACCCGCTCGCGCGGGCCCGGCTGAGCACCATGCGGGACGCCCGCACCGACAACGCGACCTTCCGGGCCGCGCTGCGGGAACTGACCCTCATGCTGATCTACGAGGCGACCCGGTCCGCGCCGCTGGCCGAGGACCGCATCCACACACCGGTCTCGCGGACGGTCGGCTACCGGCTCGCGACGCCGCCGGTGCTCGTCCCGGTGCTGCGCGCCGGGCTCGGGATGGCCGAGGCCGCGCTCGACCTGGTGCCCGAGGCGCAGATGGGCTTCGTGGGCATGGCCCGCGACGAGACGACCCACCAGCCGGTGCCCTACATGGAGTCGCTGCCGGACAGCCTCGTCGGCCGCCCGGTGTTCGTGCTCGACCCGATGCTGGCCACGGGCGGCTCGATGGTGCACACCGTGGAGCTGCTGACCCGCCGCGGCGCCGACGACGTCACCGTCGTCTGCGCGCTGTCCGCGCCCGAGGGCGTGGAGCGGCTGCACGCGTCCGGCCTGCCCGTGCGGATGGTGACCGCCAGCATCGACGAGCGGCTCAACGAGTCCGCGTTCATCGTCCCCGGTCTCGGCGACGCCGGCGACCGCCAGTTCGGCGCGGTCTGAGAGCCGTCCGCGTGCCGGGCCGCCGGGTCGCCACCGGGCTCGTCGCGGCCGCCGTCGCGGTCGCGGTGTCGGTGCTGCCCACCGCGGACCGGCCCGAGGACACCGAGGTGCCCGCCGCGCTCGACGATCCCGGCGTCGTGCGCGTGATGCCGCTCGGGGCGTCGTCGACGGTGGGGGTCGGGAGCCCCGAGACCGCCGGCTACCGCCTCCCGCTGTGGGAGCGGCTCGCCGCCGACGGCGTGCCGGTCGACTTCGTCGGGTCCCGCAGCACCGGGCCCGACGCCCTGCCCGACGCCGACCACGAGGGACGGTCGGGCTGGACCGCGGCCCGGATGGTGCCGCTGACCGGCGGATGGGTGCTGGCGGCCCTGCCCGACGTCGTCCTGCTGCACGCAGGGACCAACGACCTGCTGATGGGCGCCGACGCCCGCGCGACGGCGACCAGCCTCGACCGGATGCTGGAGCGGATCTTCGCCGCGGCCCCGGACACCCACGTGATCATGGCCGGGGTGTGGGCGCCGCTGCCGAGGCAGCGCACCGAGCGCGCCCGGCTGCACGCCTACCTGCCCCGCGTCGCGGCGGCGCACCGGGCGGCGGGGCACTCCGTGGAGTACGTCGACGTCGCGGGGCTGTTCCCGGCGGGGCGCACCGCCGACGGGCTGCACGCCGGCCCGGGGGCCTACCGCACGATCGCCGGGCTCTGGGCGGACCGGATCGAGGCGTATCTGGGCCGCGGACCGGGCGCGCGGCGCCGGTAGGTCGGGAGCGGCGACGACGCCGACGCGGTGGGTTCGTGCCGCGCCGGGTGTGCGTTGCGTCGGGTTGCGCCGCCCCGTGGCGCCGCCACCCCCGTCGTCCGCCCGCACCATGATCCGTGTTCCGCGCGCGTCGTCCACGCCCGCGCGTGCTGCAGCGCGAGCGCGGCCGGACGCGGCGCGCGAACGGTGGATCAGGACGGGCGCGGGCGTCCGGCGGCCGTGGGTGGCCGTGGGTGGCCGCGGTGCCGCCCGGTTCGCGGCCGGGGGGCCGCTCCACCGGGGCGGTCCGACCGCGGACTGTCTCCCCCGCGCGCGGTTTCGGCTCCCGCGCGTGCTGCAGCGCGCGCGGACCGTGGATCACCGTGCGGACCGTGGATCACCGTGCGGACCGTGGATCACCGTGCGCGCTGCGGATCACCGAGGACGGCGCGGTCAGCCGTCCGGCATCACCGTGGCCGCGACGACGGCGCCCAGCTCGCGGCATGCGGCCCGCGCGGAGGCGTCGGGGGCGCCGGTCACCTCGACGGGGGCGGCCGCGGCCGTCCAGGACAGGGCCCCGGCGACGGCCGTCACCGACCGCGTCGCGCCGGAGGTGTCGGAGCCGCCGTGCACCCACAGGCCGTAGGGGAGGCCGCGGGTGTCCTCGCCACAGACGTAGAAGACCTGGTCGAGGAAGTGCTTGAGCGCGCCGGACATGTAGCCGAAGTTGGCCGGGGTGCCGAGCAGGACGGCGTCGGCGGCGAGCAGGTCGCTCGCGGTCGCGGCCAGCGCCGCCCGCACGACGACGTCGACCCCGGTGATCTCCGGGTCGGTCGCGCCGGCCCGCACCTCGGCGAGCAGCTCCGCCGTCGCCGGGGACGGGGTGTGGTGCACGATCAGCAGCCGTGCGGGGTCGCTCATCCGGCCAGCATCCCGTCCACCTCGGCCCCCAGGGCGGCCAGGCGCTCCGCGGCCGCCGCGCGCGACGCGGGCACGGCGGCGACGTCGCCGGTCGGCTCCTCGACGACCTCGAGGTAGGCCTTCAGCTTCGGCTCGGTGCCCGACGGGCGGATCACCACGCGGGTGCCCGCCCGGCGCAGCCGCAGCACGTCCGGGGCGGGACGGTCGGCCTCCCAGCCGGGCGGGGGCGCGTCGCGCAGCCGGGCGACGGCGGCGTCGCGCGCGGCCGGCTCCATCCGGATCGACACGCCCCGGGTGGCGTGCACGCCGAACTCGGCGGCGAGCTCGTCGAGCCGGCGCGGCACCGACGACCCGGCCGCGGCCAGGCCGCGCACCAGGTCCGCGGCGAGCACGGCGGCCGAGATCCCGTCCTTGTCGCGCACGCCGTCGGGGTCGACGCAGAGCCCGATGGCCTCCTCGTAGCCGAACACGAGGCCGTCGCCGCCGCGCACGATCCACTTGAAGCCGGTCAGCGTCTCGGCGAACCGGGCGCCGCGGGCCGCGGCGACGCGGCCGAGCATCGACGAGGACACGACCGTCGTCGCGACCAGCGGGTCGGGCTGCGACCCGGTCCGCAGGACGTGGTCGCCGAGCAGCACGCCGGTCTCGTCGCCGGAGAGCATCCGCCAGCCGTCGCCGTCGCGCACGCCCAGGGCGCAGCGGTCGGCGTCGGGGTCCAGGGCGACGGCGAGGTCCGCGTCGCTCCCGGCGGCGAGCGCGAGCAGCGCGTCGGTGGCGCCGGGCTCCTCCGGGTTGGGGAAGGCGACCGTCGGGAAGTCGGGGTCGGGCACCGCCTGCGTCGCGACGACGGCCACGTCGTGCACCCCGGTGCGGGCCAGCGCGGCGGTCGCGAGCGCGCCGCCGACGCCGTGCATCGGGGTCAGCGCGATCCGCGGCGCGGGCCCGCCGGCGTGCCGGGGCAGCGTCGCGACCCGCTCCAGGTAGGCCTCGGTGACGTCCGACGGCTCCGGCAGCGGCCCGAGCGGGACCGACACCGCGGCCGGCGCGGCGGCGATCGCGGCCTCGATCGCCGCGTCGTCGGGGCCGACGAGCTGGGCGCCGTCGCCGAGGTAGACCTTGTAGCCGTTGTCGGCGGGCGGGTTGTGCGACGCGGTGACGGCGATCCCGGCGACCGCGCCGAGGTGCCGCACGGCGAAGGCCACCAGCGGGGTGGGGACCGGGCCGTCGAGCAGGGTCACGGCGAACCCGGCGCCGGTCAGGACCCGCGCGGTGGCCTCGGCGAACGCCGCCGACCCGTGCCGCGCGTCGCGCCCGACGACGACCCGCCCACCCGCCGCGGACGCGGCCAGCCAGGACGCGAGCCCGGCGGTCGCCCGCGTCACCACGGCGACGTTCATCCCCGCGGGCCCGGCCCGGACCGGACCGCGCAGCCCGGCCGTGCCGAACCGCAGCGGACCGGCCATCCGGCCGGCCAGCTCGTCGACGGCCGCGGCCGCGCCGTCGCCGCCGGCCATCGCCGACGCCAGCACCCGCTGCAGCTCGGCGCGGGTCGCGGGGTCGGGGTCGTCGGCGATCCAGCGCAGTGCGGCGTCGCGCAGCGGGCCGGGGAGGGTCATCGGATGCGGCCGACCAGGTCGCGCAGCAGCGAGCCCATCCGGGTCGCGGCGGCGGCGCCCGCGTCGAGCACCTCCTGGTGGTTCAGCGGCTGCCCGGACAGGCCGGCCGCCAGGTTCGTGACCAGCGAGATCCCGGCGACCTCCAGCCCCGCGGCGCGGGCGGCGATCGTCTCGGCGACGGTCGACATGCCGACCAGGTCCGCGCCGAGGGTGCGCAGCATCCGGATCTCGGCGGGGGTCTCGAAGTGCGGGCCGGGCAGCCCGGCGTAGACGCCCTCGGTCAGCGACGGGTCGAGCTCGCGGGCGGCGGCGCGCAGCCGGGGGGAGTAGGCGTCGGTGAGGTCGACGAAGTGCGCGCCGTGCAGCGGCGAGCGCGCCAGCAGGTTCAGGTGGTCGGAGATCAGCACCGGCTGCCCGACCGACAGGCCCTCGGTGATGCCGCCCGCGGCGTTGGTCAGCACGATCGTCCGCACGCCGGCCGCGGCCGCGGTCCGCACCCCGTGCACGACCGGGTCCATCCCGTGGCCCTCGTAGAGGTGGGTGCGCCCGAGCAGGACCAGCACGCGGGTCCCGCCGATCGTCAGCGAGCGGGCGGTGCCGCCGTGCCCGACCGCGGACGGGGCGACGAAGCCGGGCAGCTCGGCCATCGGGACCTCGGCGTCGGGGGTGCCGAGGACGTCGGCGGCCGGGCGCCAGCCGGACCCGAGGACGACGGCGACGTCGTGGGTGTCGGTGCCGGTGCGGCGGGCGAGCTCGGCGGCGGCCTCGTGGGCGCGCGCGGTGGGGTCGGCAGGGTCGGCCATGCGCGCCAGCCTAGACAGCGGCCACCGGGCCGGTCGGCTCAGCCGGAGGTGGAGCGGAAGCCCGCCGCGACGGCGTCGAACAGGCCGGTGGCGGCGTCCTCGGCCCGCCCGGCCGGCGAGGTCAGCTGCAGCACCCAGACCCCGCCCGCGGCGTCGCGGCCGGGCACGATCCGCATCAGGGTGCGGCGCTGCTCGGGGCCGTTCCCGGTGGTCATGGCGACCTGGGCGGAGCCGTCGGGCCGCTGCTCGACCGGGTCGACCGACACGACGTCGACGCCGAGCGCCTCGGAGGTCAGCGCGTCGGTGACGGCCTGCTGGGACACCGCGGCGCGCACCGACAGCTCCTGGCGCCCGTCCGGGCTGACGAACCGGACGACGACGGACCCGTCGGCGGCCGGGGACCGGAACTGGGTCCAGCCGTCGGGCACGGGCACCGAGAAGCCCAGCGGGTCGGGGTAGGTGGTGCGCAGCGACCGCTCGGTGGCGACGGTGACGGTCGACAGCGGCTCCTGCCCGGCCAGCGCGCGCACGCCGGTGAACCCCGCGAGCGCGCCGAGCAGCACCAGCAGGGCGCCGCCCAGGACCAGCGGGACACCGCCGAGCACGTCGGTCACCCCGCCGCGGGCGGTCGCGGCCGGGCGCGGCGACGGCGGCGCGGCCCGTCCGCGCGGCCGCGGCGGCACGTCGGAGGGCGGGCCGGGCGGCGGGCCGGGGTCCGGCGCGAGCGGCGCACCGCGCCCCGGGGCACCGGCCGGGGCGGGCGGCGCGGGGGCCATCCGCTGCGAGGCGTGCGACGCCGGCCCGGCCGGCGCGGGCACCCGGGCCATCACCGTCGGCACGTCCGGCGAGCCGGGGAAGATCGGGTCGTCCGGGTCGGCGAGCAGCGGTCGCAGCCGGGCCCGGACCTCGTCCAGCGGCATCCGCCCGGACGGCTCCTTCACCATCAGCCCGGCGATGACCTCGGCGACGGGGCCGGTGACCGTCGGCAGCGGCACCGGGCCGTCGACGACCTCGGTGATGGTGCGCACGGGGTCGCCGTCGACGTCGTAGGGCGGCCGCCCCTCGACGGCGGCCCACAGCGTGGCGCCCAGGCCCCACAGGTCGGCGGCCGGGGTGACCGGCTGGCCCGCGGCGACCTCGGGGGCGATGTAGGCCGGGGAGCCGAGCACGAGCCCGGCGGAGGTCATCGGCGCGTCGGACTCGTTGCGGGCGATGCCGAAGTCGGTGAGCTTGACCCGGCCGTCGTCGGAGATCAGGACGTTGCCGGGCTTCACGTCGCGGTGGGTGATGCCGGCCCGGTGCGCGGCGCGCAGCGCGGCGGCGGTGCCGTGCCCGACGACGCCGGCCTGCGCCGCGTCGAGCCTGCCGAGCTCGGTGATGGCCGCGGCCAGGTTCTTCGACGGCACCAGCTCCATGACCACCAGCGGCTCGTCGCCGCCGGAGTCGAGCACGTCGAACACGGTGACGACGTTCGGGTGCGACAGGCCGGCCAGCGCCCGGGCCTCGCGCATGATCCGCTCGCGCAGCTCCAGCTTCTCCCCGGACGGGATGCCGTCGGGGATCTTCAGCTCCTTGAGCGCGACCCGGCGGTGCAGGACCTCGTCGAAACCCGACCACACCGTGCCCATGGCGCCGCTGCCGAGCGGCCCGTCGACGCGGTACCGCCCGGCGAACTGTCGGCGCTGGACCTCGCCCTCGGGAACGGACACGGGGCCGATTGTTCCATCGCGCCCGCGCGGCCCGTCCCCGCACACCGCGTTCGGCCGGCGAGGTCACCGACGGTCCCCGCCGGTCACCCTGTGTGCACACCGCAGTGCGTCCCGGACGCCGGACGGCCGCAACGGCGGGACGGGCGCGCCGCGGGTCACGATCCGGCCGCGGCGCGGGCGCGGCCCGGCATCGGTGGCGCCCGGTCCCCGGTGGCGGACGGTCGAACCGCCGGTGAACGGCGAGGACGGCCGTTCGCCGACGGGAGGAGCGGTCGCGCGCGGCCGCTCACCAGGAACGGTGAACCCGCTGGCAGCACCCGGCCGACCCCTCGCCGCGCCGAGGCGTGAACGGACGATTTCGACTGGAACACCGCCGGACGGGTGAGGAACATCGTAGTCGGCGGGAACGTGCGGATCGCCGTCCGCGACGACCGCGGACGGACGGGGCACACCCGTCCGGGGCCAGTACGAGGAGGACAAGGTGACTGCGCTGCAGACCCGCACCGAGCTCCCGGAGATCGCGGACTTCCCGGTCGACGACCTCGGCGCAGGCACGGGTCCGGCCTGGCTGGAGTCGTGGATGCGCGCGCACAAGGGCGAGATCGTGGGCTGGCGGCGCGCCATCCACGCCCAGCCCGAGCTCGCCCGCCGGGAGCACCTCACGACCGCGCGGGTGTCGGAGACGCTGCTGCGCGCCGGGCTCGAGCCGCGCACGCTCGTGGGCGGCACCGGCGTCGTGTGCGACGTCGGGCACGGCGAGCCGCTGGTCGCGCTGCGCGCGGACATGGACGCGCTGCCGCTGCAGGAGCAGAGCGGCCTGCCGTTCGCCTCCGAGGTCCCCGGCGTCATGCACGCCTGCGGGCACGACGCGCACACCGCGATGCTGCTGGGTGCGGCGCTGGGGCTGCAGTCCGCGCCGTCGCTGCCCGGCCGGGTCCGGCTGGTGTTCCAGCCGGCCGAGGAGGTGCAGCCGGGCGGTGCGCTCGACGTCGTCGACCAGGGCGTGATGGAGGACGTGCAGCGCATCTTCGCGCTGCACTGCGACCCGCGCCTGGAGGTCGGGCGCCTGGGCACCCGGGTCGGGCCGATCACCTCGGCCTGCGACCTGATCGAGGTGCGGCTGACCTCCCCGGGCGGGCACACCTCCCGCCCGCACCTGACCGCGGACCTCGTCCAGGCGCTCGGGCTGCTGGCCACCCAGGTGCCGCTGCTGCTGACCCGTCACGTCGACCCCCGCTCGGGCACCGTCCTGACCTGGGGCGCGGTCCACGCGGGCGACGCGGCGAACGCCATCCCGCAGTCCGGTCTGCTGCGCGGCACCCTGCGCACCGCCGACCACGCCACCTGGACCGAGCTGGAGGACACGCTGCGCGCGCTCGTCGCGTCGGTGCTGGCCCCCACCGGGGTGGGATACGTGCTCGACCACGTCCGCGGTGTCCCGCCGGTCGTCAACGACGAGGTCTCCACCGGCATGCTGCGCGACGCCGCGGTCACCCTGGGCGGCGAGAAGGCCGACGCGAGCACCGAGCAGTCCTCCGGCGGCGAGGACTTCGCCTGGTACCTGGAGCACTCCGCGGGCGCGATGGCCCGGCTGGGGGTGTGGCCGGGCAGCGGCCCGCAGCGCGACATCCACCAGCCGACGTTCGACCTGGACGAGCGGGCCCTGCCGTTCGGGTCCCGGGTGCTGGTGCACGCGGCGCTCGCCGCGCTGGCGCACGCCGCGTCCTGACCCGGCCCCGGCCGGTCCCGTGCGGGGCCGGCCCGGACCGGGCGGCCCCGTGGCGGGCGCGGCGGGCCCGCGGCCCGGGCTAGTTGCCGGGCGAGGACTTGCGGCTCGGCCGGCTGCGCAGCTCGTTGACGTAGTCGTCGGGGGCGCCCGCGGTCTCCGCGGCGTCGGCGATCACCCCGAGGTAGCGGGCCGACGGATCACCGCCCTCGTAGGCGTTGAGCACGTAGATCCAGGCCAGGGCGCTGCCGTCGAGGGTGGCGACGCGCAGGCGCAGCTTCTTGTGCATCCCGAGCTCACCGCCCTCCCAGCGGTCGAGCTGGCGCTCGTCGTGTTCGGGGACGTCGTAGAGCACGACGAACACCTGCGAGCCCGGCTCCTCCACCACGGTGGAGAGCGCACCCTCCCAGGTGTAGTCCTCGCCGCCGAACGTCAGCCGCCAGCCCTGGAGCCACCCGGTCCCGGCCATCGGCGAGTGCGGGGCGCGCTCCTTCATCTGCTCGGGGTCCATGTTCGACCCGTAGGCGGCATACAGCGGCACGCGTGCAGGGTAATCGGGTCGCCCCGCCGGGTTCGACCCGCCCGGTCCGAACAATCGGACACGCGTACTGTGAACGGCGTCGACGCCGGCGGGCGGGGCCGCCTCCCGGTCCACCACCACCGACTTCTCCAGGGGGATCTCCCGTGACCCGCATCGTCATCATGGGCGGCGGACCTGCCGGGTACGAGGCCGCGCTCGTCGCGGCGCAGCACGGCAGCGAGGTGACCGTCGTCGAGCGGGACGGGATGGGCGGCGCCTGCGTCGTCTACGACTGCGTCCCCTCCAAGACGTTCATCTCCTCCGCGGCCGTCCGGGTCGACCTGCACCGCGCCGAGGACCTCGGCGTGCTCGTGGACCGCGGCAACTCCGCGGTCGACCTGCCCGCGGTCAACGAGCGGGTCAAGTCCCTCGCGCTCGCCCAGTCCGCGGACGTGCGGTCCCGGCTGGAGAACGAGGGCGTCCGAATCATCGCCGGCACCGCGCGGTTCGCGGGCCCCGCGTCGGCGCGCGCGGCGCACGAGGTCACCGCCACCCACGCCGACGGCACGGTGGAGGACCTGGTCGCCGACGTCGTCCTGGTCGCGACCGGCGCCACCCCGCGGGTGCTGGACTCCGCCCGCCCCGACGGCGACCGCATCCTCGACTGGCGCCAGCTCTACGACCTCGACGAGCTGCCCGAGCACCTGATCGTCGTCGGCTCCGGCGTGACCGGGGCGGAGTTCTGCTCCGCCTACGTCGAGCTCGGCTGCCGGGTCAGCCTGGTCTCCAGCCGCGACCGGGTCCTCCCGCACGAGGACGCCGACGCCGCCGCCGTGCTCGAGGAGGTCTTCGCCGACCGCGGCGTCGAGATCCTGGCGCACGCCCGCGCGGACGCGGTCGAGAACACCGGCGACGGCGTGCGCGTCACGCTGTCCGACGGTCGCGTCGTCGAGGGGTCGCACGCCCTGATGACGGTCGGCTCGATCCCGAACACCACCGACATCGGCCTGGAGAAGATCGGCATCGAGACCGACCGCGGCGGGTTCGTCCCGGTCGACAAGGTCTCGCGCACCTCCGAGCCCGGCGTCTACGCGGCCGGGGACTGCACCGGCGTGCTGATGCTCGCCTCGGTCGCGGCGATGCAGGGCCGGATCGCGATGTGGCACGCGCTGGGCGAGGGCGTGTCCCCGATCCGGCTGCGCACCGTCGCGGCGAACGTCTTCACCCGCCCGGAGATCGCGACCGTCGGGATCAGCCAGAACGCGATCGACTCCGGCGAGGTCCCGGCGCGCACCGTGATGCTGCCGCTGTCGACCAACCCGCGCGCGAAGATGCGCGGCCTGCGCCGCGGCTTCGTGAAGCTGTTCTGCCGCCCCGCGTCCGGCGTGGTCATCGGCGGGGTCGTGGTGGCCCCGGTCGCCAGCGAGCTCATCCTGCCGATCGCGATGGCCGTGCAGAACGGGCTCGGGGTGGACGACCTGGCGCACACGTTCTCGGTGTACCCGTCGCTGTCGGGCTCGATCACCGAAGCGGGTCGTCAGCTGATGCAGCACTCCGACCTGGACTGAACAGCGCGTCCAGCTCGGCGGGCAGCGACCGCTCCCCGGCCGGGGCCAGGGTCGACCACTCCGGCCCGCCGTGCGGGCCGGTGGAGCGGGCCAGCCGGTAGCGCCCCCACCGGGTGTCGACGACGGCCAGGTGGCCCGGCAGCCGGGCCGGGCTGCCCCAGCGGTCGTGCCGGACGGCGCAGACCTGGGCGCGGTGCGCGGGGCCTGCGAACAGCTGCGTGAGCCGCTCGTCGTCGCACCCGGGGCCGGGGACGCCGGTCCCGGCCGGACGACGGCCGGGGTCCAGCAGCCGGGCCAGCGCGGCGGTCGGGACCCGCAGGGCCGGTCCCGGCCCGGCCGGGCACCGCGGCAGCGCGGAGGCCGCGGCGTGCGCGGGGGAGCCCGCGGCGGACACCGTGACGCTCCCGCCGGTGTGGACGGCGAGGACGCCGTCGCCGTCGCGCTCGGCGGCGACGGCGCGCAGCGGCCCGGGGAACGCGCCGCGCACCTCGAGGTGGCGGTCCGGGCGGGCGAGCAGGACCAGCAGCCGGACGAGCGCGGGGTCGGGCCCCGACGGCCCGGCCAGCCCGCGCGCCCGCAGCCCGCCGACACCCGCCTCCGCGATCCGCCGCCGCTCGGCCAGGGTGCGGCCCGGTGAGGGCAGCCGCAGCGCCGCCGGGGTGGCGCCGAGCCCGAGGTGCTCCCAGACGACGTCGAACTCGGCGCCGGTCAGCACGAACGCGACCGCCGGGGCGGCCGGGGTCCAGGGCTCAGCCACGGCCCCGCCAGCGGGACACGGGGCGCAGGACGGCGGGGTCGTCCGCTGCCGCCGGGGCCGGCACCCCGCCCGGATCCGCGTCGGTGCCGGTGTCCGGGTCCCGCGGCCCGCCGCCGTGACGGTCGGCGAGCAGGCGC
>NZ_JBBJUP010000033.1:0-12309 GCF_037727765.1 Pseudonocardia spirodelae
GGGGCACCCCGGTGGGGGGTCGTGGGGAGCCCGGTGGGTGCGCGGTGGGGGCCGGTGGGGACCGGCGCCCGCGCCGGGGGGCCCCGACGGGCGGTACGGCCGTACGGAGCAGCGGCGACGGGCGCCGGGCGGCACCCGCCCCCGGCCGGAGGACGTTTGACAGACTGGTGGTGCCCGAGCCGTCTCCCGAGGAGGCCCGTTGTCGTCGAGCGCGCCGTCCGCGCCCTCCGTGCCGCCCGTCCCGTCGCCGTCCGGCGGCGTCCGCCGTCCGGAGGCGACCGGGTCGACCCCCGGATACGCGCCCGACCCGATGGACGCCGGCGCCGTCGCCGACGTCGCGGGCCGCATCGCCGCCGCGGTGGCCCGGATCATCGTCGGCAAGCCCGACGCCATCCGGCTCGCGCTCGTCGCGATGCTGGCCGAGGGCCACCTGCTGGTGGAGGACGTGCCCGGGGTCGGCAAGACCTCGCTGGCCAAGGCACTGGCCCGGGCCGTCGACGGCGGGGTCAGCCGGGTCCAGTTCACCCCGGACCTGCTGCCGGGCGACATCACCGGCTCCTCGGTCTACAACCGCCAGACCTCGGAGTTCGAGTTCCGGCCGGGCCCGGTGTTCGCCAACGTCGTGATCGCCGACGAGATCAACCGCGCCTCGCCGAAGACCCAGTCCGCGCTGCTGGAGTGCATGGCCGAGCACCAGGTCACCGTCGACGGCGGCACCTACCCGCTCGGGGACCCGTTCATGGTCGTCGCCACCCAGAACCCGGTGGAGATGGACGGCACCTACCCGCTGCCCGAGGCCCAGCAGGACCGGTTCACCATCCGGGTGTCGGTCGGCTACCCCGACCCGGCCGCGGAGCTGGCGATGCTCGAGGAGCACGGCGGCAGCGACCCGCTGGAGCGGATGCGCCCGGTCACCGACCTGCGCACGCTGCGGTCGATGATCGCCGCCGTCCGCGGGCTGCACACCGCGGCGGAGGTCCGCCGCTACTGCGTCGAGGTCGTCGGCGCCACGCGACGGTTGCCCGAGGTGCGCCTCGGGGCCTCGCCGCGCGCGACCCTGCACCTGCTCCGCGCGTCGCGTGCGTGGGCGGCCACGGCCGGGCGCGGCTACGTGGTGCCCGACGACGTCCAGGCCGTCGCCGTGCCGGTCCTCGCGCACCGGCTGGTGCTGGGTCCGGAGGGTGTCGCGGCCCGCCGCTCCCCCGCGGACCTCGTGCGGGCCGCGGTGGGCCGGGTCGCCGTGCCGTCCCCGCCGCGGGGCTGAGGTGCCGCCGACCGGCACCCCGGCGGCCCCGGTCCCCGCGGACGGCGGGACGGCCTCCGCCCCGGTCATCGGGACCGGCGCACCCCGCGCGGAGCGCCGCGCCGGGCTGACCGTGCGCGGGCGCTGCCTGCTCGCCGGGGGCGCGGCGATGGTCGTCTCCGCGATCGCCCTCGACGAGCGCGACCTCGTCCGCGTCGGCGCGTTCGTGCTGCTCCTGCCGCTGCTGGCGCTGGTCGTCGCGCTCCGCTCGCGGCGCACACTGCAGGTGGAGCGCACCCTGGAGCCCTCCCGGCTCGAGGCCGGGACCGGCGGCACGGTGCTGCTGCGCATCGCGGGCGGTGCCCTGCTCGGCGCGCTGCGCATCGCCGACCACGTGCCCGACGCCGCCGGCTCCTCCGACCGCTACCCGCCGCGGTTCACCGTGCACCGGCTCGGCCGGCGCGGCGCCCGCGTCGGCTACCCGGTGCGGCCCGCGGTGCGCGGCGCCTACCGGATCGGCCCGCTGCGCGGGCGCGGCACCGACGCGCTCGGCCTCGCCGAGTTCCGGCGCGACCTGCTCGCCGCCGACCGCCTCCTGGTCGTCCCCCGGGTCACCCCGCTGACCGGGCGGCCCGCCCTGACCTCGGTCGCGACCGGCCGCGGCGCCGAGGGCGGCAGCCGCCCCGGCCCCGGCACGCCCGACGTGCTCATCCGGCCCTACCGCCAGGGCGACGAGCTGCGCCGCGTGCACTGGCGCTCCAGCGCCCGGCGCGACGAGCTCATGGTCCGCCTCGACGACCGGCCCGACCCGTCCGGCGTCACCCTGCTGCTCGACCGCCGCGACGGCGCGCACCGCGGCCACGGGGCCGGATCGTCGCTGGAGTGGGCCGTCGAGTTCACCGCCAGCGTCGCCGTGCACCTGCTGCACCGCGGCGAGGCCGTCGCGCTCGTCGACGAGTCCGGCGAGGCCGTCGGGGACGTGCCGGCCGGGGTGACGGGCGCCGACGCCGTCGCGCCGCGGCTGGAGTCGCTCGCGCTGGTGCGCCCCTCGGCCGCGACCGGGTTCGCCGCCGCGCCGCCCGCGGCCGGCGCGGGCCGCCCGGAGGGCGTGCTCGCCGTGCTCGGCGGGACCGCCCCGCAGGACGTCACGGCGCTGGTGGCGGCCTGGCCGCGCGGCGGCCACGCCGTCCTGCTCGACGTCGACACCTGGTCGTCGGCGACCCGGGCGCGCCCGGCCTCGGTCGCCGCGGTCGCGCTGCGCCGCGCCGGGTGGCAGGCCACCGTCGTGACCTCGGGGACCTCGGTCCAACGGGCCTGGGCCGACGCCTGCGGGTCGCCCGCCGTCGCCGGGGCGGTCCGGTGAGCGCCCCGCCCCGCCCGCCGGTCGGGACCCGGTCCGCGGGCCCGCCCGCGGGGTCGTCCGCGGGGTCGTCCGCGGGGTCGTCCGCACCGCCGCCCGGGGGGCCGGTCACCGCCGCCGCGCCCGGGGGCCGGGTGCCGGGCTCCCCCGCCTGGACCGTCGTGCTCGCACCGCTGGCCTCGGCGGTGTCGGTGCTGCTCGCGGGCTCCGCGATGGGCGCCGTCGTGCAGGGGCTCGCCTGGGTCGGGCACGCCGCCGTCGCGACCGTGCTCGTGGTCGTCGTGGGCGCGCTGCTGCTGCCGGTGCGCGCCTGGCTCGTCGCACCCGCGCAGCTGAGCGCCCTGGTCCTGCTGGTCACCGCGTGGTTCACCGGAAGCGGGGTGCTCGGGTTCCTGCCCGGGCCCGCGGCGCTGGGCGAGCTGTCGGCTCTGCTCGGCGGGGCCGGGCAGCAGATCGACACCGGCCTGCCGCCGGTCGCGGCGACCCCGGAGATCCTGCTGCTGGTCACCCTCGGGTTCGGCACGATCGCGATCGCGGTGTTCGGGCTGGCCGTCACCGTCGCCGCGCCGGCCGCTGCCGGGGTCCCGCTGCTCGTGGTGTTCGCCGTCCCGACGGCGCTGCAGCCGGACCTGCTGCCCTGGTGGGCGCTGGTCGCGGCGGCGCTCGGCTACGGCGTCGTGCTGCTGCTGCGGCCGGACCGGCTGCGCCAGGCACCGGCGGGGGCGGCGGTCGTCGCCGTCGCGGTCCTCGGGGCGTTGCTGGCCGGGCTGCTCGCGGGCCAGGTCGGCACCTCCGGCCGGTTCGACGCCGCGGGCGGGACCGGCGACGCCGACGGCTCCATCGGGCTCAACCCGTTCACCTCGCTGCGCGGGCAGCTGACCCGGTCCGAACCGCGTCCGCTGTTCCGGGTGCAGGGACTCGGGCAGCCCACCTACCTGCGTGCGCTGACCCTGCAGGGCTACGTGCCGCAGGAGGGCTGGAAGGCCGGGCGGCCGCTGCCCGGGGTGCCGCTGACGGGCCCGCTGCCGCCGTCGACGTCGGGACCGGCCGCGACCCAGGACGTCCAGGTGGAGAACCTCGGCTTCCGCGACTACTGGCTGCCCGTCTTCGGCGACCCGACCCGGATCGGCGTCACCTCCCCCAGCTGGGCCTACGACGCCGACGGCGGCATCGCCTACAGCGAGCGCCCGCAGTCCGAGGACGGGTGGACGCAGTCGATGCGCCTGCCCGAGCCCACCGCCGAGCAGCTGCGCGCCGCGTCCGGCCCGGCGACCGTGGACCGCGCCTACCTCGACACGACCGGGGTCGACCCGCGCGTCACCGCGATCGCGGAGCAGGTCACCGCGGGGGCGGCGAACCCGTTCGACCGGGCGATGGCGCTGGAGAACCACTTCACCGGGCCCGGCTCGCCGTTCACCTACAGCCTCGCGACGGCGCCCGGCGGCGACGGCGACGCCCTCGTCGACTTCCTCACCCGCGGCCGGACCGGCTACTGCGAGCAGTACGCCTCGGCGATGGGCGTCATGCTGCGCGCCGTCGGGATCCCGGCCCGGGTCGCGGTCGGGTTCACCGCGGGCGACCCGGACGGCTCCGGCGCCCGCACCGTCACCACCGAGGACGCGCACGCCTGGGTCGAGGCCTGGTTCCCCGGCTACGGCTGGATGACCTTCGACCCGACCCCGCTCGCCGACGGCCGCACCATCGACCCGACCTACGTCCAGCAGGCCCGCGAGGAGGCGGGCGGCACCCCGGCTCGGGAGCAGGCCCCGCAGCCGGAGCCGACGGCCGCGCCGCCGACCCCGCAGGCCGGTGGCGCGACGCCCGAGCCGCCGCCCGCCGAGGACCCGGCGCAGGCCCCGGCACCGCTCGCCGGGCTCGGGTCGTTCTGGCCCGTGCTGGTCGCGGTGCTGATCGCGCTGGCCGTCGCGGCCGTCGTGCTGACCCCGGGGCTGTGGCGGCGGCGCCAGTACGCCCAGCGGTCCGGCCTCGCCCGGGCGGGCGGCGACGGCGCGGCGACGGCGGCGTGGGACGAGGTCCTGGCCGCCTCCCGCGACCACGGCGTGCCGGTGCCGCCCGGCGACACCGTCCGGGCGGCGGCGGACCGGATCATCGACCGGCACGCGCTGGCCGGGCGTCCCGCCGAGGCGCTGCAGGAGCTGGCCCGGCGCGTCGAGGCGAGCTGGTACGGCGGCCTGCTGCCCGAACCGGGCGTGCTCGACGGCCTGGTCGACGAGGTGCGGACGGCGATCGCCGCCGGCGGTTCGTCGCTGCGGGCGCGGGTCCTGCCGCCCTCGGTGGTGCCCGAGGCGGTCCGGCGGATGCGACGCCCGGACGAGGAGACCGCCGCCGACCCCGGACCCGCCCGGGACGGGGACCCCGCGGACCGGGTCTGACCGCCTGCCCTCCCGCCCCCCGGGACCCCGGCCGCGGCCGCAGGAGCCGCCGCGACCCCGTTCGCGCGCGGCTCCGGGGTTCGCCTGCGCTACAGCACGAGCGGGGGCGGGACTCGAGCGCGGACAGTCGGCGCACCCGCCGGATGTGGGCCCGGAGCACCGACGCACCCCCACTGACGACGAAGCGGGGCGGGACACCGTGGTGTCCCGCCCCGCTGGGGCGTCGTCCGGGCGGCACGTCGGCCGCGCGGGGTCACTCCTGTTCGAAGCGGCGCCGGAAGCGCTCCTCCATACGGCCGGTGAAGCCGCCGTTGCTCTCGCCGGACGGCTTGTCCTTGGTGGGGGGCGTGCCGCCCGGGGCGGCGGTCTCCTCGCCGCTGCGCCGGGCACCGATCGAGGTGACCGCCAGCAGCGCACCGCCGAGCATGGCGAGGAAGCCGACGATGCTCAGGACGGGCAGGTCGCCGAGCCAGAGCGCCCGGAACGGGATCCCGGCGACGAGCAGCACGAGGCCCACGACGAAGAGGACGGCGCCCTGGATCCGGCGCCGACGGGCGGGCCTGCTCCGCCGGCTCCCGCTGACCGAGGACGCGAACTTCGGGTCCTCCTGGTAGAGGGCACGTTCGATCTGTTCGAGCAGGCGCTGCTCGTGCTCGGAGAGCGGCATGCCTTCACCTCCGGCACACGAAATCGGACGGTAGGCCGCATCCGGCCCGGGCCTCCTCGCCCCGGCCGGTACGACGGGCGCCCCACCTGGGCGTCTGCGACCAGAGTACGAGGCGAATCGTGCCGCGACCACCCGGACCGGCCAACCCGCTCGGCTGATCGTCGAGCGGACGGCGTGGCGCGGCGTGTCGTCGCTCACGGCCGGGTCGGCGCACTCACCCGAACGGCGTCGGACGGGCGGACGAACGCCGCCCCACCGGTCACCGACGGGAGCCGGACGGTGACCGTCGGGGCATCACGGCGGAACGGACGGCGGACGGTGTCACCACCGCGTCAGTACCGCCGGGCGAGCAGATGCAACCGCGGGGCGACCTCGGCCAGCGCGGGCACCGACGACGCCAGCGCATCCAGCTCGTCGCGCTCGTCGCGGCCCGCCGGCTCGCCCTCCTGCCCGGGCCCGGGCAGCCACGCCTCGAGGGTGCCGTCGCCCTGGAGCACCTCGGTGCGCAGCCGGCCGGTGCCGGTCGCGAGCTCCTGGAGGCGGTGGGCGTCGAAGCGGCGCAGCAGCCGGTCGTCGGGGCCGGTGCGGCCGTCGGGATCGGTGAGCAGGGCGCGGGCCTCGGCGAGACGGCCGCTGGCGACCCGGCCGATCACGGCGCCGTAGCGCCCGACGGTCAGGACCGACACCGCACCGCCCGGGGCGGCGGCCGCGGCGAGCGCGGCCAGGACGCGGCCGGGGCCGTCGACGACCTCGAGCAGGCCGTGGCCGAGCACGAGGTCGGCGCCGTCGGCGGGGGCGACCTCGGCGAGGGTGTCGACGTCGCCGTTCACCGGGGTGATGCGGTCGGTCACCCCGGCCTCACCGGCCCGGCGGGCCAGCGTGGCGAGCGCGTTCGGACTGGTGTCGACCACCGTCACCGCGCAGCCGGCGACCGCCAGCGGCACCGCCCAGGTCCCGCTGCCGCCACCGACGTCGAGCACCCGGGGCGCCGCCCCGGTGTCCCGGCGGACGCGGTCGATCTCGCGGTCCAGCACCCGGAACACCGCGGCCCCGCGTGCTGCTCCGGCCTGCTCCCGTGTCGACGATCCCACGCACCGGAGCCTAGTGGCCCGCACCGGGGCCCGGCCCGTCCGCCCGTCGGCGCGCCACGGCGGGACGATGTGGACTCCGCCCGGCGCCCCCGCGCGACCGCACGGTACGTTGAGGAGGTGCAGGTCGTCGCCACGCTCAGTCTCAAGGGTGGCGTCGGCAAGACCACGGTCGCACTGGGTCTGGCCGGCGCGGCCCAGCGTCACGGGGTGTCCACCCTGGTGGTGGATCTCGACCCCCAGGCCAACGCCACCACCGCCCTCGACCCCGAGCCGACCACGGCCACCGTCGCGGACGTCCTGGACGAGCCGCGCCGCGCCGTCGTCGAGCGCGCGATCGCGCCGTCGGCCTGGGGCGAGGGTCTCGACGTGCTCGTCGGCGCGGAGCAGACCGAGCGGCACAACCACCCGGACCCCGGTGCGGCCCAGCTCTACCGGCTCGACCGCGCCCTGCAGCGGCTGGCGGGCGAGCTGATCACCGACGACGCCGGCGGCCCGGAGCGCGCCGAGGAGCGCTACCGGCTGGTCATCGTGGACTGCCCGCCGTCGCTGGGCCAGCTCACCCGCAGCGCGCTGTCGGCCGCGGACCGGGCGATCCTGGTGGCCGACCCGACGATGTTCTCGGTGTCGGGCGTGCAGCGCGCCTTCGACGCCGTCCAGACCGAGCGGGAGCGGTCCAACGACCGGCTCCAGCCGCTGGGCGTGCTGGTCAACCGGGTCCGCCCGCGCAACACCGAGCACGAGTTCCGCATCTCGGAGCTGCGCGAGCTGTTCGGGCCGCTGGTGTTCAACAGCGTCCTGCCCGACCGCTCGGCGGTGCAGCAGGCCCAGGGCGCCTGCCTGCCGATCCAGGCCTGGGACACCCCGGGGGCCCGGGAGATCTCCGCGGTCTTCACCGCGCTGCTCGGCCGGGTGCTGCGCAGCGCCTCGCGCCCGGCCGCCTCGGCCTGAGCCCGGGCCGCGGACGCTCCGCGGCGCCCACGGCCGCCCGCCGCCGGTGGGCCGGGGCCCCCGTGTCACCGCGGCAGCAGCTCACCGACCCGGGTCACGAACTGCTCGGCCTGGCGCAGCAGGTCGTCGGCGGCCCGCTGGTCGACGAGCCGGTCGATGCCCGCCTCCGCCGCGGTCCGCAGCCGCGAGCAGCCGGCGAAGAACACCGCCCACTCCTCCAGCTCCGGGGCCACCTCGGCGAGCAGCCGCCACCCGTCGCGCGGCGCGCCGCGACGGGTCCGTGGCCGGGCCCGCATCGCGAGCACCGCGGCCCCGGCACGCAGCGCGGCCAGGTAGGCGGCCGGGTAGCGGCGCACCGGCTCGCTCTCCCGGTGCGCCTCCGCGAGCTGCTCGGCGGCCTGGCGCAGCAGCCCGAGCGCGTCCCGCGACGGCGGGGCCGGTACCGGGGACCGCAGGGCCGGTCCGCCTCCGGGGCGGTGGGTCGTGCCGCGCGGCGCACCCGCCGCCCGGGTCACGCCCGGCGCCGCGCCGGCACGGGCCGCACCGCCGGGCGTCCCCCGGCCCGGGCACTCGAGGGGCCACAGCCCGTCGCCGGCGGGCCGCACCCGTCCGGTCCCGCCCGGCCGCCCGGGCGGGACCGGCCCGTCGGCGGGCGGCCCGTCGCCCCGGCCCGGCGCACCGGCGGGCCCGACCGGCCGCCCCGCCGCGGACCGGGGCGCCGGCAGCGCCAGGTCCAGCTCCATCGTCCTGTTCCGCACACGCACCTCCGGCACCTACCGGTCCACCTTCACCAGGTCCCACACACCGGGCCCGGACCGCATCCGCAGCACGACCTCGCGGGGCGGGTCCTCCGGGTCCGCCACCGACCGCGCCAGCACCCGCCAGCAGCTCAGCCGGTCACCGCCGACCGGCATCGGCGACGGGAACGGCCACGGTGACTCCTCGATCCACTGGTCCCGAACACCGGTGACCAGGAAATGTTCCCCGCGGCGCGAGGGACGCCGCGAGAACTCGACCGGCTCGCCGTTCTGCCAGCGCACGTCGATCGCCGCCGGCTGACGGGACCGGAACAAACGCGAGAAGCCGCCCACTGGCACCACCACGCCCTCCACCCGGCGGGCGGGCCTCGGTTCCCGCCACCGGAATCGGTCCCCGGGACGCCCGGCGACGGGGTGCTTCCCCCACTCCGCCCACCGGACGCCCCGGTGTCGAACGCGCGTTCGACGTGGTCCAGTAGAACGCGTGTTCGATCGCCGCGTCAAGTCGGGTACCCGGGCGGGGCGCCCGCACCGTGCCGCGGTCGCGCGAGCGTGATGTGATGGGGTCATGCACCCGCACACCGACCCCGCTCCGGCGCGGGCGTGCGGCCCCCGGCGGGACGGGTGCGCGCGGTGACGGCCGCGCCGTCGCGTCCGCGCCTGGTCGGTCTCGCTCGCAGCGACTTCGCCGACCGGCTGACCGAGGCGATCGACGTCTACGTCACCGCGATGGACTACCCGCGCTCGACCGCCCGGCAGCGCCGGTCGCTGTGGCTGGAGCACTCCTACCGGCCCGGGTGGCGCGCCGTCGGCTGGCTCGACGGGCGCGACCGGCTCACCGGCATCGGCTACGGCTACTGGGGCGGCCCGGGTCAGTGGTGGTTCGAGGAGGTGCGGCGCGGCCTGCGCGCCCGCCGCGGGGACCCCGGCGCCGCCGGCACGGACTGGCTGACCGACTACTTCGAGCTCACCGAGCTGCACGTGCACCCGCAGGCCCAGGGCTCCGGTGTCGGGGAGGCCCTGCTGCGGGCGCTGGGCCGCGACGCCGGCCGCGCCCGGATGCTGCTGTCCACCCCCGAGTACGGCCGCGCCGCCCCCGGCCGGGCTTGGCGGCTCTACCGCCGGGCCGGGTTCTCCGACGTGCTGCGCGAGCACCTGTTCACCGGCGACCCGCGGCCGTTCGCGGTACTGGGCCGCGAGCTGCCGCTGCGGCCCGCGGATCACCCGACACACGCCCCGGAGTGACGGCGGGACCGTCGGTCCCGGGTGGCACGATGACGCCCATGCCGCCGCACAGCACCGCTCGACCCGCACGCCGCCGAGCCCGGACGCGTGCACTGGTGCTGCTCGCGGTGCTGGCCCTGCTCGCGCTGACCGGCTGCACCCGAGTGCAGGTGGCGATGGCCGTGCAGCCGGACGACACCGTGGACGGCACGGTCGTCGTCGCCACCCCGGACGGCGCCCCGGACGGGCGCGGCCCGCAGATGGAGGTCCCGGCCGACCTGCAGGACAAGGTCGAGACGTCGCCGTACGACCAGGACGGGTTCGTCGGGACCCGGGCCGCGTTCGAGGACCTCAGCTTCGCCGAGGTCTCCCAGCTCAACCTGCTCGGCGGCAGCGCGGCGGGCCGGGCGGGCCTGGAGTTGCGCCGGGTCGGCGAGCGGATCGCCGTGCAGGGGCGGGCCGACCTGACGACGATGCCGGTCGACCGGTCCGACGTGCGGCTGGCGATCAGCTTCCCCGGCGAGGTCGTCGAGTCCGACGGCGAGGCCGACGGCGGCACCGTGACCTGGGAGTTCACCCCCGGCGAGGTGTCGCAGATCAACGCGTCGGTGATCTCGACCGACCCGAACGCGCCGTCGATCCTGGGGTGGTCGCTGCTGCTCGCCGGGCTCGTCGTCGTCGCGGCGGGTGCGGCGGTGCTGCTCGCCCGGCGCGACCGGAACCCGCCGATCCGCCGCTGAGCCGCGGACCGGCGGGCGGCGCTCAGCGCGGCGCCACGTCCACGACGACCTTGCCGGTCGTGCCCGCCTCGACCGCCTCGTGGGCGGCGGCGACGTCGTCGATCCCGAAGCGGGTGACCGGCAGCGGGGTGAGCGCGCCGTGCCCGGCGGCCGCGACGAGCCCGCGGGCCGCGGCGGCCAGCACCGGCCGCGGGACGGTGTAGAGCAGTACGAACCGCAGCACCGCGTTGGCGCCCATGAGGGCGCGCACCGGGAGCTGCGGGTCCTGCGGGGTCGCGGCGTAGGACGCGACCTGCCCGCCGGTGCGCAGCACGGCGAGGTCCTGGGCGAGGTTCTGCGCGAGGGAGACCTCGACGATCCGGTCGACCGGGCCCGCGGCGTCGAGGATCGCCGCGGCCGGGTCGCCCTCCCGGTAGTTGACGACGTGGTGCGCGCCGGCCGCGCGGGCCAGCTCCGCCTTCTCCGGGCCGGACACCGTGCTCACCACGGTCGCGCCGGCCCAGCGGGCGAGCTGCACCGCGTAGTGCCCGACCGCGCCCGCTCCCCCGGTGACGAGCACGGTGGACCCGGCGACCGAGCCGTCGCCGAACAGGCAGTGGTACGCGGTCATCGCGGGCACGCCCAGGCAGGCGCCCAGGTCGTCCGGTGCACCGTCGGGCAGCACGGTCGCCTGCTCGTCGGGGACGACGGTGTACTCGGCGCAGGTGCCCCACTCGGCGAGCGGGGCGCCGCCGTCGCCACCCGGGGACGCGAGCCAGGTCCAGACCCGCTGCCCGATCCGGGAGGGGTCCACGCCCTCCCCCACGGCGTCGATCTCGCCCACGCCGTCCTGGTGCGGGACGCGCACCCCGTCGAACGGGCGCGACGTCGTGCCGTCGCGGGTCTTGGTGTCGGTCGGGTTGACCGCGGAGGTCCGCACCCGCACCCGGACCTGGCCCGGTCCGGGGTGCGGGGTGTCGAGCTCGCCGACGGTCAGGACGTCACGGGCGCTGCCCTCGCGGGAGTAGCTCACTGCCTTCACCCGCGCCATCCTGCCGCCGGTCGGGCGGGCGCGCACCCGGCGGCGGGCCGGTCTCAGGCGGCGTCGACGGTGCTGCGCCCGGCGGCCCGGCGGGCCCGCGCACGGCGGCGGCGCACCCGCCAGCCGACCGCGCCGAGGACGACGACGACCCCGAGCACCGCCCAGCCCACGAGCCCGAACGCGCGCTCGAACTCCTCCGCGGCCTCGCGGAGCAGGAACCCGGCGGTCACGTGCAGGGCCGACCAGAGGCAGGCCCCGACGGCGACGGCGGGCAGGAACCGGCGCAGCGGCAGCCCGGAGGCTCCCGCGGCGGGCGGGGTCATGGTGCGCACGACGGGCAGGAACCGGGCGCCGAGCACGGCCCACGGGCCCCAGCGGCGCAGGGTGCGGGCGGCGTCGTCCCAGGCGTCGCGGCCCATCCGGCCGATGAGCCGGGACTCGCGCAGCCGGGGGCCGAAGCGGCGGCCGATCGCGTAGCCGATGGTGTCGCCGCAGGCCGCGGCGACCGCGACGACGGCCACGACCAGCACCGCGGACGGTACGTCCGGCACCGCCATCGCCGCGGCGATCAGCATGGTCTCGCCGGGCAGGACGAGGCCGACCCCGATGGTGGTCTCGCCGAGGGTGACGAGCCCGGCGACGAGGACCACCACCCACAGCGGGACGGAGGTCAGGAAGTCGATGATCTCGGTGAGGGGAGGCTCCTGGGCCTGGTGGCGGGGCGCGTCAGTCGACGCCGGGCACCCCGTCGGCGGTCAGCTCGGGCTGGGGGGCGGGGTCCGGGGCCGGGTCGCCGCGGGGCGCCGCGGTCCCGGCCGGGCGGCCCCGGCCGGCGGCCTGCGGGCCGGCCGGGACGGCGGCCGC
>NZ_JBBJUP010000034.1:0-10995 GCF_037727765.1 Pseudonocardia spirodelae
CCCCGCCCGCGGGCGGCTCGGCGCTGCCGCAGCGGGTCCCCGGCGCGTCGTCGTGGCCGGACGCCTGGACCCCCGACCGCAGGGCCCTGCTCGCCGGGACCACCGGCACCGCCCCGGGCACCGCCGCGGAGATCCCGGCCGACGCCCCGCCCGAGACCCGGCCCGTGCCCACCCGCTGGAGCGCGGCCGGGCGGCGCGGCCCGGCCGCCCCGGCACCCCGCGCCGACGAGCGCGACGACGAGGACGACCTGCCCGACGAGGACGACCTCGACGAGGAGCTCGACGAGCTGCGCGGCGGCCCGACCGAGCGCACCGAGGTCATCTGGCGCGCCCCCGGCGCCGACGACGTCGCACCCGCGCCGGAGCCCGCCGCCGAGCCGGAGCCGTTCGCGCCCGCCGCCGCGGCGCCCTACACCGGTGCCCGCCCGCGCCGCTTCGCCGCCGAGCCGACCGACCCGCCCGCCGCCCCCGAGACCGTCGAGGACCCCGACGGCCCCGGCGCCGGACGCGTGCGGGTCGTGCTCTCCGAGCGCCGCTCGACCGCGCAGTCCTCGCGCGGGCTGTCCGACGTGCAGGACCCCGGCGCCGTCGGCACGCTGCTGCGCAACTCACTCGTCCGCACCCAGCTGCTCCTCGCGCTGCGGGTCAGCGTCGTCGCCCTCGTCGGTCTGGGCGTGCTGCCCGCGCTGTTCATCGCCGTCCCGGTGATCGGGCAGGTCGAGGTGCTCGGGATCCGGCTGCCGTGGCTGCTGCTGGGCGTGCTGGTCTACCCGTTCCTGCTCGGCCTCGGCTGGTGGTACGTGAGCTCCGCCGAGGCGGCCGAGCAGGACTTCGCCGACGACGTGGCGGATCGATGAGCCTGACCGCGATCCTGTCGCTGGTCGCGATCGTCCTGGTCGCCGTCGCGTCCGCGGTGATCGGCTCGGTCGCCCACCGCACCCGTCTCACCTCCGACTTCCTCGTCGCGTCGCGGTCGGTGCCCTCGCGGCTCAACGCGGGCGCGATCTCGGGGGAGTACCTGTCGGCGGCGTCGTTCCTCGGCATCGCCGGGCTGATCCTGGTCCAGGGCGTCGATGCGCTCTGGTACGCCGTCGGCTACACCGCCGGGTACCTGTTCCTGCTGCTGTTCGTGGCCGCGCCGCTGCGCCGCTCCGGCGCCTACACGGTGCCGGACTTCGCCGACGCCCGGCTCGCCTCACCGATGCTGCGCAAGGTGTGCGCAGCCGTCGTCATCGTCATCTGCTGGCTCTACCTGCTGCCGCAGCTGCAGGGCGCCGGGCTGACGGTCGGCATCGTCACCGGGCTGCCGGACTGGATCGGCTCGGGCGCGGCCGGGGTGCTGGTCGTCGCCACCGTCGCGCTCGGCGGCATGCGGTCGGTGACGTTCGTGCAGGCGTTCCAGTACTGGTTCAAGCTCACCGCGCTGGCCGTGCCCGCGGTGATCGGGATCGTCGTCTGGCTCGGCGACGGCCACACCTTCGCCCGCGGCGAGCCGCCGGAGTTCCGCGAGCCGACCACCGTCTCCGTCGCCACCCCGGTGACGCTCGAGGCCCGCCTCGCCGTCGACGTCGTCGCCCGCGGCACCGTCGACGGCCGCCCGGTCGACGGCCCGCTGCGCTGGGTCGCCGGGTCCACCCACGAGGTCACCGCCGGGACCGAGCTGGCGTTCCCGGCCGGCGCGCCGGTGCCGGTCACCCGCGGCGCCCCCACCGACGACGAGAGCTGGCTGCGGCCCTTTACCGGCTCCGAGCAGCACCAGCTGCTCGCGACCTACTCGCTGATCCTGGCGACGTTCCTCGGCACGATGGGCCTGCCGCACGTGCTCGGCCGCTTCTACACCAACTCCGACGGCCGCGCGGCGCGGCGCAGCGCGGTGCTGGTGCTCGCGATGCTCGGCGGCTTCTACGTCCTGGTCACCCTGCTCGGGGTGCTCTCCCGCGTCTACACCCCGCAGCTGCTGGTCACCGGCCGCAGCGACGCCGCGGTGCTGCTGCTGCCGACCGCGATCCTGGGCAGCGGCCTGCTCGGCGCGCTCGTCGGCGGGCTGGTCGCGGCGGGCGCGTGGGCGGCGTTCCTGTCGACGGCGTCCGGGCTGCTGGTCAGCCTGGCCAGCGTGGTGTCCACCGACGTCCTGCCCCGCAGCGGCCGGATGACGCGGCGCTTCCCGCTGGCCACCGTCCTGGCCGGGGTGCCGCCGACGGTCGTCGCGCTCGTCCCGACCGGGCTGAACTTCGCCGAGGCCGTCGCGCTGGTGTTCGCGGTCGCGGCGTCGACGTTCTGCCCGCTGCTGGTGCTGGGCATCTGGTGGCGCGGGCTCACCGACGTCGGCGCGATCGCGGGCGTCGTCGTCGGCGGCGTCGTGTCGGCCGGAGCGGTCGTCGCCGCCCTGGCCGGGCTCGACGTCGACGGTCTCGGCGACGCGGCCGGCTGGGTGGAGGTGCTGCTCTACCGGCCCGCGATCGTCAGCGTCCCGCTGGCCTTCCTCACGATGGCGCTGGTGTCGCGGGCCACCCGGGCGCGCCGTCCGGTGGACGCCGGGCAGGTGCTCCTGCGGCTGCACGCACCCGAACGGCTGGGCCTCATGCGTGACCGATTGGACGACAGGACCTGACCCGCTCGGCCGATCGGGTCACGCAGCGTCATCGTTGCGCCGGGTGAGTGGGGACCGATCGGGCGTTCTCCCCGTATCGGGTCGCAACGACGTTCCCCGGCGCGAGACCGCGTCGTTGATCCGGGTGAAGTGTGTCCCCCCGGGGGCGTGCCGCGATCCCCCGGTCGCGGTCGCGCCCCGCTCCCCGCAGCACGACCCGAAAGGACCCCGGCGCCATGAGCAGCCCCGCAGAGCGCTCGGCCGGCACGATCTACCAGCAGGTCCAGGCCAGTCCCGAGTTCCGGGCGTACCGCAGCCGGTTGCGGCGCTACGTGTTCCCGATGACCGCGATCTTCCTCGCCTGGTACCTGGCCTACGTCGGTCTCGCCAGCTACGCCCCCGAGTTCATGTCGACCCGGGTCGTCGGGACGATCACCGTCGGCCTGCTCGTCGGGCTCGGCCAGTTCGTCTCCACCTTCCTGATCACGACCCTGTACGTCCGGTTCGCCGAGCGGGAGATCGACGGCCCGGCCGCCGAGCTGCGTTCCCGCGTCGAGCAGGCCGGTGCGGAGGTGCGCGCATGACCACGTCCGTCCTGGCCCAGGCCGAGTCGGTCGGCTCGGTCACCGCGAACCTCGGGTTCTTCCTGCTGTTCGTGATCGTCACGCTGATGATCGTGCTGCGGGTCAGCCGCACCAACGCCACGCGCGCCGACTACTACACCGGCGGCCACGCGTTCACCGGTCCGCAGAACGGCACGGCCATCGCGGGCGACTTCCTGTCCGCGGCCTCGTTCCTCGGCATCGCCGGCGCCATCGCCCTCTACGGCTACGACGGCTTCCTGTACTCCATCGGCTTCCTCGTCGGCTGGCTGATGGCGCTGCTGCTCGTCGCGGAGCTCCTGCGCAACACCGGCCGCTTCACGATGGGCGACGTGCTGGCGTTCCGGATGCGCCAGCGCCCGGTCCGCGCGGCGGCGGCGACCTCGACGCTGGTCGTGTCGCTGTTCTACCTGATCGCCCAGATGGCCGGCGCCGGCGGACTGATCTCGCTGCTGCTGCAGATCCCGAAGGACGACGCCGTCTCCCAGGCACTGGTGATCGTCGTCGTCGGCGGTCTGATGATCTTCTACGTGCTGTTCGGCGGGATGAAGGGCACCACCTGGGTGCAGATCATCAAGGCCGGGCTGCTGCTCACCGGCGCCGCGGTGCTGACCACCTGGGTGCTGGGCCGCTACGGGTTCAACCTGTCCGCGGTCCTGCGGCAGGCCACCGAGAACTCCGAGCGCGGCGAGGCCCTGCTCAACCCGGGCCTGCAGTACACGAACAAGATCGACTTCATCTCGCTCGGGCTGGCGCTGGTGCTCGGCACCGCGGGCCTGCCGCACATCCTGATGCGCTTCTACACCGTGCCCTCGGCCAAGGAGGCCCGGCGCTCGGTGGTGTGGGCGATCTGGCTGATCGGCATCTTCTACCTCTTCACGCTGGTGCTGGGCTACGGCGCGACCGCGCTGCTCCCGCCGGGCACGATCACCCGGGCCAACCAGAACGACGCCGCGCCGCTGCTGGCCTACGCCCTCGGCGGCGAGATCATGCTCGGCCTGATCTCCGCGGTCGCGTTCGCGACGATCCTCGCGGTCGTCGCCGGCCTGACGATCACCGCGTCGGCGTCCTTCGCGCACGACGTCTACGCCAACGTCCTGCGCCGCGGGAAGGCCTCCCCGGACTCCGAGGTGCGCGTCGCCCGGACGACGGCGCTGGTCATCGGCCTCGTGGCGATCGGCGGCGGCATCGTCGCCAACGGCCAGAACGTCGCGTTCCTGGTGGCGCTGGCGTTCGCCGTCGCCGCCTCGGCGAACCTGCCGACGATCCTGTTCTCGCTGTTCTGGAAGCGGTTCAACACCACCGGTGCGCTGTGCAGCATCTACGGCGGCGTGCTGATCTGCGTGGGCCTGATCGTCGTCTCGCCCGCGGTGTCGGGCTCGCCGACCGCGATGGTCCCGGACGCGGACTTCGCGTTCTTCCCGCTGTCCAACCCGGGCCTGGTGTCGATCCCGGCCTCGTTCCTGCTGGGCATCGTCGGCACCCTGCTCGGCGGCCGCGAGCGGTTCAACGCCGCCCGCTACGCCGAGATGGAGGTCCGCTCGCTGACCGGTGCGGGCGCGGTGCGCGCGACGACCGAGCCCAAGGAGACGCCGAAGCCGGCCGCCGTGCCTGCCGAGGACCTGATCCCGCGGCACGCCGCCGAGGGGTCCGGGCGGCACCGCCCGCAGCCGCCGCGCCCGCAGCCGCGTCCGAACCCGGGGCAGCGGCCGCAGACCAGCCGCCAGGCGGGCGAGCTGTTCGGCAACACCGGGCTCACCGGCACCCAGCCCGCGGTCGGCCCGGACGGGCGTCCCGGGGGGACCGGCCGGTGGCCCTCGCCGGGCGGCAGCGGCGGGTTCCGGCCCGTGCACGCCACCGGCGGTCACCGGCCCGCCGAGCCGCCGCCGGACCCGAACGAGATGACGATCCCGCACGGGTCGCTCTACCGGGACGACCGCTACCGCTGACCGCGCCGCGCTCACGGCGGGTTGACGGGCGGGCGTGGCAGGATGGCGCCATGTCCGACCCGGTTCCCGCCGTGAGCGTGTCCGACCTCCCCGCCGACGCCCCGATGCTGGACGTCCGCGAGCTCGACGAGTGGACCGCCGGGCACGCCCCGCACGCCCGTCACCTGCCGATGTCCGAGCTGGCCGGGCGGATGGGCGAGGTCCCCACCGACGACCCGCTCTACGTCGTCTGCCGCTCGGGCGGCCGCTCGGCCCGCGTCGTCGCCTACCTGGCCCAGCAGGGCTACCCGGCCGTGAACGTCGAGGGAGGGATGCAGGACTGGGCCGCGCAGGGCCGCACGGTCGTGACCGACGACGGCAGCGCCCCCCGGATCGCCTGACCCGTGGTCGCGCCGGCGCCCCGACGGCCGGGACCGTCGCCGTGCCCGCGCTGCGGTCGCACGGCGCCGCCCGGCAGCGGCGCGTTCTGCCCGTGGTGCGGTCGCTACCTGGCCGCCCTCGAGTGGGTCGCGACGACACCGGGTGGCCAGGCGTCGTCGCCGCCGCAGCGCCGCGACCGCTACACCGGACCGCCCCGCTACCGCGCCGTCCCGCGCTGGGGCCTGCCGGTCGGCCCCTGGCGGGCGCCGGCGGCGTCCGACGACGAGCCGCTGCTGCCCGTGCACCGGGCCCGTGCCCTGGCCGCCCAGCTGGTGCCCGTGCTGTGGGTGACCGTCGTGATGTCCCTGGTCGCCGCCGTGGCCGAGTCCTGGCGCTACGGGTTGCTGCTGCTCAGCCGCACCGACGCGCTGTCCGCGGACGCGGTCGGCTGGTCCGACGCGCTGGTCTGGTTCGGCGGCTGGTCCTCGGTGGTGGCGGCGGTCGCGGCCGGGGTCCTGACGATCTCGTGGAGCCTGTGGGCGCACCGCGCGGCCGCCGACCGGGCCGGGGCGCGGGCCTGGCGCAGCCGTCGCCGGATCGTCGCCGGGTGGGTCGTGCCGGGATGGAACCTGGTCGCGCCCGGATCGCTGCTGGCCGAGACCGAGCACGCGGCGCTGGAGCTGCCGCCCGGGCGGCGGCCGTCGCCGTCGCGGGAGCTGCTGGTGTGGTGGGCACTGTGGGCGGCGTGCGTGCTGCTGGCCGTCGTCGCCCTGCTGTGGCGGCTGCGCACCGGGACCCAGGCGCTGGCCGACGGGGTGGTGCTGCACCTCTGGGCGGACGTGCTCGCCGCCGTGACGGCGTGGCGCACCGTGCGGGTGGTGCGCCTGCTCACCGCTCTGCTGGAGCCGCGGGCGCAGGGGCCGCGGGAACTGCTGGTGTCGCGGCAGGCAGCGAACCCGGACGCGGTCCGCGCGGAGCGGGCGGAGCCGGCGCCGGCGGGCCCGCCGGCAGCGCCGACGGCGGCACCGGACCCGGCGGAGCCGTCACGGGGCTGAGCCCGGGTGGGCCCGCGTACGGCGGGCCGGCGGGGCGCGGGGCCCACGGGGCGTCCGGTCCCGGCGGTTCCGGCGGTCCCGGTGGGTGGTGCGTGGCGGACGGGCCGGGCCCGGTGGGCACCGGACCGGAGGGGCCCGGGCCGGCCGGACCCGATGCCCAGCCGGCGGCACCGGGGCGCACCGCGGTGGAGGGGCCCGCCGTCAGCGCGGCCTCGGAGACCTCCTCCAGGAGCTTGCGCACCCGCCGTACCGCCCGGTCCGGGCCGCGCACGACGACCGACAGCGCCAGCCGCCCGCCGTGCGGGTCGGCGACGGTGCGCAGCACGTGCCGGTCCGGTCCCGCCTCCAGGACGAGCCCGAGCACCCCGCCGGCACCGGGCGCCAGCGCCAGCGCGATCCGGACGAGCTCCGCGTGCGCCGCGCCGCGGACCTCGTCGCGGTGGTCGTGCGCGGCGGGGACACCGCGGCCGGTCCGGCCCGCGGCGGTGTCGGGGCCGCACACGTCGAGCACCATCCCGCTGTCGACGTCGAGCAGCGCGGCGGAGCGGACCCGCGGGTCGGAGACCAGCGGGCCCAGCACGGCGGCGAGCCCGTCGGTGCGCACGGCGACGGCGTGCCGGTGACGTCCCATCGATCGCGCCGGTCGTCCTCTCCCCGGGTCAGCGCTGCTGGGCGGGGAAGAACGCCTGGCCCTGCTGGGGGGCGGCCTGCGGCGAGGCCATCGCGAACTGCTGCTCGATGACGCGCAGGTCGCGGCGGGCCATCGCGAGGTTGGCCTGGGCCCGGTTCAGCACGAGGTAGAAGAACAGCTGCTCGTCGGTGCCGCGGATGATCCGGATCAGGTGGTACTGGGTGTCGAGGGTGATCAGGATGTCCTCGATCGTCTCGCGCAGGCCCAGCTTCTGCATGACCTCGAGCTTGGTGCGGACGACCTCGGAGTTGCCGGGCGCGGCGACGTCGAGGTCGAACTCGGGGCTCCCGCCGCGCGAGCCGAGGGTCATGCCGCTGTCGAAGTCGACGATCGCGACCGCGAACGCGCCCTTGATGTTGGCGGCCATGTCCAGCGAACGATCGATGTTGTTCATCTCAGAATGCCTTCCGCGCGACGTGACGGACGTCGCGACGATGTCGGGGAGCCGGTGCCGGGAACCGTTTCCACCCATTCTCGACAATGGATCACGAGTGGGGGACGTCCTCGGAGCGGACAACGATAGCCCGCGATTCCGGAGCGTCAATATTCCGTTGCGGACGACCGGTCGAGACGCCGTAGCGCGGCCAGGACGCGGGCCATCGTCCCGAGGTCGTCGGCCCACCGTGCGCCCGCCGGGGCGGCCCCGGGCCCGGCGGCCGGTGCCGGGTCCTCGCGCGGTGCCGGGGCGGGGGCCCGGCGGGGCAGGGGGACGACCGGCCCGGGTGTGCGCTCGGCGTCGGGCACCGGCGACGGCATCGGCACCGCCACCGGGACCGCGGGGTCCCCGCGGACCGGGGACGCCGCGGGCGGGGCGGCCGGCGGGACGGCTGCCGCCCGCGGTGGCGGCGGACCGTCCCCGGGAGCGTCCACGACGGGTGTGCCGGCCGGCGCGGGGAGGACGCCCGGAGGTGCGGCGGCCGGGGGAGCGGGACGCGCGGCCATCCGCGGACGAGCCGGGGAACCGGTTCTGAGCTGGGCATTCGTGTGGCCGGGAAGGCCGGCCGGGACGGGTGTCCCCCGCGCGGGCGCCGGCGCGGCGGGACCGCGGGGGAGCGTTCCGGGCCGCGGCCCGGGGGCCGGGCGCAGCGCGCGCCGGACCAGCGCGAGCGGAGTGCCGGTGTGGTCGAGGTGGGCGTAGGCCAGCACGGGCGGGCCGCCGTCGCGGGTCACGGCCCGCAGCAGGTGGTGCCCGGTGGTCGTCGTGATCACGGCGTCCTCGAACGCGGGTCCGCCGGCGGCCAGCTCCGCAGCGCCCCAGCCGAGGACCGCGGCGAGCCCGGGCACGTCCCGCCCGCCGCCCGCCGCGAGGATCTCGCCGCTGCCCGCGTCGGCCACGCACGCGTAGCCCGTCCCTGGCACGTCGAGGACGTCGCGCAGCAGTTCCGACCACGATTCCACCGGGCCGATTCCATCACGTCCGGATGCGATGGTCGACGCCGGTCGCGCAATTCCGGGGAGGCTGAGCGCCGCGTTTTTGCACGGCGCCGTCGGCAATTCTTGTGAATGGTCCTGCGGTCTGCGCCGTTCGGCTGTGCAACGGATCCGGCATCCGGCTCAGTGATCCGTCCCGGAGGTGAGCCGGAGCTCGGCGAGGCCGCGCATGACGAACCGCGGACGGCGCACCGGCTCGCTCGCGAGCGCTGCCCCGGGCAACCGGTGCAGCAGGGCCCGCAGCACCTCGCCGATCTCCAGCCGGGCCAGCGGGGCGCCGAGGCAGTAGTGCACGCCGCCGCCGAAGCCCAGGTGCGGGTTCGGGCGGCGGCCGACGTCGAGGCGGTCGGCGCCGGCACCGAAGACGGCCGGGTCGCGCCCCGCGGCGCCGAGCAGCGTCGCGATCCGGGTGCCCGCCGCGACCCGGTGCCCGGCGACCGTGGTGTCGGCGACGGCGGTCCGCTCGAACAGCTGCAGCGGCGCGTCGAAGCGGATCAGCTCCTCCACCGCCGTCGGGAGGAGCGTGTCGTCGTCGAGCAGCCGACGCCACTGGTCCGGGTGCCGCAGCAGCGCGTGCACCCCGTTCCCGACGACGTTGACCGTCGCCTCGTGTCCGGCCATGAGGAGCAGCACGGCGGTGCCGACCAGCTCGTCGTCGTCCAGGCGGGCGGCGGCGGAGTCCCCGTCGCGCACCGACAGCAGGTCCGCGATCAGGTCCGGCCCGTCGCCGGTGGGGGCGGCGCGGCCCGCACGGCGGTCGTCGACCAGCTCGCGCAGCATCGCGGTGAACGCGGCCGAGGCGGCCTCGGCGGCGCGGCGGCCGTCGTCGCCGGGGTCGGGTTCGTACATCCGCACGATCGCGTCCGACCAGTCGCGCAGCGGGGCCCGCCGGTCCGGCGGCACCCCGAGCAGGTCCGCGATCACCGCGACCGGCAGCGGCTCGGCGACGAGCGTGACGAGATCGGCCGGCTCGCCGTCGCGCACCCGTCGCACCAGGTCCTCGACCAGCGCGCCCGCCCGCCCGCGGACCAGCGGCGCGAGCCGCTCGGTGTGGCCGCGCGCGAACGCCGAGGCCACCAGCCTGCGCAGCCGGGTGTGCGGCTCGCCCTCGCGCTCCAGCAGCGAGTTGCGGTGCAGCAGGTTGAACGCGCCGAGCTCGTCCGCCGGCTCGGCGTCGGCCCAGACGCGGCCCAGGCCGCGGTCGCGCAGCACGGCCGCGCAGGCCGCGTGCGTCACCGCGACGGGCAGGCCCAGACCGGGGTGGGGATGGACCGGTCCCGCGGCCCGCAGCGCGGCGTAGGCGGGGTAGGGGTCGGCCAGGAAAGCGGGGTCGGCCGGATCGAAGACATGCACGACCCGCTACCTTGCCCGGCGATGGGTAAGAAGACGCGCAACCGTGCCGGCGCCGCCGAGGCGGGGGACAACCCCCGCCGGCCGTGCCCGTGCGGCTCCGGCAAGCGGTACAAGTCCTGCCACGGCGCCGGCGACGACGTGATCGTCATCCGGCCGTTCGAGGGTCTCGCGGCCGAGCCCGACCTCGTCGCCATGCGGGAGTTCCTCCCGTCGGCCACGGCGCCGCTGCCGGTCCGCTCCGGCGGGCCGGTGACCCTGGCCTCGGTGCTGCCGGGCGCGTCCGCCGCGATCGTCCGCGACAACGGCGAGGTCCTGCTCGGCATGCAGGTCCAGACCCGCTCCGGGGACCTCTCCGCGGACCTCGCCGGCGCGCTGGCCTGGGCGCGCTCGGCCGAGCCGGGCTCGTCGCTGCCGGTCGTCGGGCCGGACCGGCGCACCGGGGAGCGCCTGCAGGACGTGCTGGAGCCCGGCACCCCGCTGGAGCCGACGGTGCACGCCGACTTCGCGTGGTGGCTGCCGCCGGGCGAGCCGGACCCCGAGGCCCAGGCGATGCTCGAGCGCGCCAACTCGGTGATCATGCCGACCGAGGCCGTCACCGCGGACGGCGTCCGCGGCGCCTACTGGGTCGACACCGGCTCGAAGGCGCACGTGCGCTGGGTGCGCACCGAGGACGAGCCGACGCTGATGGCGGCGCTGGCCCGGCTGTCCGGCCGGGGCGGCCTGGAGCTGGGCGACGGCTCGCGCTACGCCGGGTCCTTCCGGGCGCACGGGCTGCTCGTGCCGGTGTGGGACGTGGACCGGGAGATGCACTCCTCGGAGTGGGCGGGACCGGCCGCGGAGTTCGCCGAGCGGCTCGACGAGGTGCTGGCCGGGCTGGCGGCCACGCCGCTGACGGAGTCCGAGCACCGCGCCCGCGACGTGCTCGCGGGCAAGCAGATCACCCTGCGCTGACCCGGCCGGGCCG
>NZ_JBBJUP010000035.1:0-9732 GCF_037727765.1 Pseudonocardia spirodelae
GCGGATGGCCAAGATCACCGGCCGGTCCGACGACATGATCATCCTGCGTGGGGTGAACGTCTTCCCGACCCAGATCGAGGAGATCGTGCTGCGCACCCCGGGGCTTTCCCCGCACTTCCAGCTGGAACTCACGACACAGGGCCGGCTCGACGCGATGACGGTGCGGGTCGAGGCCCGGCACGACACCCCCGCCGACCGCCGCGAGCCGGCCGCCGCGGAGCTCGTCCGCGCGGTGAAGGAGACCGTCGGGATCAGCGTCACCTGCGAGGTCGTCGACCCCGACTCGCTGGAACGCTCGATCGGCAAGCTCCAGCGTCTCCGAGACCGCCGCACGACGTGACATCGTCGAGAGGCGGCGTGCACCCGACGACGAGTTCGGAGCGCCTCGACGACTGGCGCTCCGTGCTCTCCCGCGCCTTCGTCCCGCTCGAACCCCATGCGCCGTCGGGCGGAGGTCCGTTCCGCGGGCTGCTGCGAACCACCGAGTTCGACGGTCTGCAGCTGGCCGAGGTGTCGGGAACGGGACAGACGGTCCGGCGGACCCGTGCGACGATCGGCGCCGCGGACCCGGGGCACTACAAGGTGGGCCTGCAGGTCGCCGGGCACGGGCTGCTCGCACAGGACGGGCGCGAGGCCGCCCTCGCGCCGGGTGACCTGGCCATCTACGACACGGCGCGGCCGTACCGGCTCCGGTTCGACGCGTCGTTCCGGATGCTGGTGGTGATGTGTCCGCGCACGGCGCTACCCCTCTCCGAGCGTGTGCTGTCGAGCCGTACCGCCGTGGCGGTACGGGCCGCCGACGGTGTGGGCGAACTGGTGTCACCGTTCCTGCGCGGTCTGCGGCGGCTGCTCGACGAGGGCGCTCGTCCGATCGGTGCGGGGCATCTCGGCCCCGCGGTGCTGGACTCCGTCGCAGCGGCCTTCGACGAGCCCGACCACGACGGCCGTGCCGGGGGGTCGCTGCTGGTCCGGGCGCAGGCCTACGCCGAGGGTCGCCTCGGCGACCCGGCACTCGGCCCGGTCATGATCGCCGAGGCCCACCACGTGTCCGCCCGTTACCTGCAGCGGGCCTTCGAGGCCGAGGGTGAGACCGTCAGCGGCTGGATCCGTTCCCGGCGGCTCGAGCGCTGCCGCCGGGATCTGGGCGATCCGCACCTCGCCCACCGGCCCGTCAGCGCCGTCGCCGCCCGGTGGGGCCTGGTCAACGCCGCGCACTTCAGCCGCACGTTCCGCTCCGTCTACGGGATGTCCCCCCGTGACTACCGCACGGAGGCGCATGCACGCGTCGATGCGCACGTCGGCAACTCTGTGCGTGCCAGGACAAGGTGAGTTCCGCAGACGGCAAGACGCGGTGACGGCTCGGGCGGCAGCGTACGTGCCATGACGACCATCGACGATCGTTCGGCCGTGCGCCTGCCGGACCGGCTCCTCATCGGCGGCGAGTGGCGCTCCGGTTCCGCCGGCACCGTCGCCGACCTCAACCCGGCCACCGAAGAGCTGCTGGTGGATGTGCAGGCGGCGTCCGCGGGCGATGTCGACCAGGCGGTGCAGGCGGCGCGGGCCCAGCTGGACGGGGCCTGGGGCGCGACGCCGGGTGCCGAACGCGGGCGCATCCTGAACCGGGTCGCGGACCTGATCGAGCGCGATGCCGAGCACCTGGCGCGGCTGGAGGCACTCGACGTCGGCAAGCCCGTCGGGCAGCCGTCGATGCTGGACGTACCCAACGCCATCGCGACGTTCCGGCACTTCGCCGGATGGGCTGACAAGATCACCGGGTCGACGATCCCGACCGCCGGCTACTTCGGGCGGCCGACCCACTCCTACACGGTGCGGGAGCCGGTCGGGGTCATCGGCGCCATCATCCCGTGGAACACCCCGCTGATGATCTCAGGGTGGAAGCTCGCCCCCGCGCTCGCGGCGGGCAACACCGTGGTCGTCAAGCCGGCCGAGGACGCGCCGCTGTCGACCCTGCACCTGGCCGCGCTGCTCCAGGAGGCGGGCCTGCCCGACGGCGTGGTCAACGTCGTCCCGGGGCGGGGCGACGTCGCGGGGGCGGCCCTGGTCGCCCACCCCGATGTCGACAAGATCAGTTTCACCGGGAGCCCGGAGGTGGGCCGGACGATCCAGGTCACCGCGGCCGAGACCTTCAAGCGGGTCACGCTGGAGCTGGGCGGCAAGTCGCCGCAGATCGTCCTCGCCGACGCCGACATCGAGGCCGCCGTCAACGGGACGGCCATGGGGCTGTTCTTCAATCAGGGCGAGGTCTGCGCGGCGGGCACCCGGGTCCTCGTGCACCGCTCGGTGTACGGCCAGGTCGTCGAGGGTCTCGCCGGTGCGGCCCGGGCGCAGGTCCTGGGCGACCCGTTCGACGGCGCGACGACGATGGGTGCCCTGGTCAACGCGAAACAGCGGGACCGGGTCCTGTCCTACATCGAGGCCGGCCGGGCCGAGGGCGCGACGGTCGCGGCCGGGGGTGGCCGCCCCGACGGGAAGGGCTTCTTCGTCGAGCCGACGATCTTCGCCGACGCGAACAACGCCATGCGGATCGCCCAGGAGGAGATCTTCGGGCCGGTCGGCACGGTGATCCCGTTCGACGACCCGGCCGAGGCGGTGCGTCTCGCCAACGACACCCGGTACGGGCTGGCGGCCACCATCTGGACCCGCGACGTCGCCGCGGCACACACCCTGGCCGGCCAGGTGCGCGCCGGGGCGGTGTGGATCAACGGCTGGGCCGCCATCGATCCGGCCCTGCCGTGGGGCGGGATGAAGTCCAGTGGCATCGGCCGCGAACTCGGGTGGAGCGGAATCCTCGCCAACACCGAGGAGAAGACGGTCACCGTGGTCCTGTGAACCACGTTCCCGCGGCCGACCGGCCCGGTCGGCGCCGCACCGCCCCGCCCCGTCAGCACACCTTTTCAGGAGGACCATCATGAAGACACGCGGCGCAGTCCTGCGCGAGGCCCCCGGCAAGTACGAGATCGTCGAGCTCGACCTCGACGATCCCCGTCCCGGCGAACTGCAGATCAAGCTCGTCGCCTCCGGCCTCTGCCACTCCGACGACCACATCGCCACCGGTGACATCCCGGCCGGGATCTTCCCGATGGCCGGCGGACACGAAGGCGCCGGGATCGTCACCAAGGTCGGCCTGAACACCCCCGGCTACGAGGAGGGTGACCACGTCGTCTTCTCCTTCCTGCCCGGCTGCGGGCGTTGCCGCTGGTGCGCCACCGGTCACCAGAACCTGTGCGACCTCGGCCAGTTCCTGCTGGCCGGCTGCCGGCCCGACGACCCGACGAGCTTCCGGCTGTCCCTCGACGGCGCCCCCGTGGGCCAGATGTCGGGCATCTCGACGTTCTGCGAGCACACCACCGTCTCGGTGCACTCCACTGTGAAGATCGATAAGGACATCCCGCTCGAGTCGGCCTGCCTCACCGGTTGTTCGGTGGGCACCGGCTGGGGATCCGCGGTGAACTCGGCCGCCGTCCAGCAGGGTGACACCGTCATCGTCATGGGCATCGGCGGGATCGGCATCAACGCGGTCCAGGGTGCCGCGCATGCGGGTGCGGCGAACGTGATCGCAGTCGACCCGGTGGCGTTCAAGCGTGAGAAGGCGCAGCAGTTCGGCGCGTCGCACGCGGTGGAGACCATCGAGGAGGCCACCGAGATCGCCCGTCAGTTCACCAACGGCCAGGGTGCCGACTCGGCGATCGTGACCGTCGGGGTCACGACGGGCAAGCACGTGGCGGCCGCCTTCGCGGCCATCCGCAAGCAGGGCACCTGTGTGGTGACCGGGCTCGGGGACATCACCACCACCGGGGTCGACATCCCGCTGGGCGAGCTCACCCTGTTCCAGAAGCGGCTGCAGGGTTCGCTGTTCGGTGAGTCGGCGCCGAGCTTCGACATCCCGCGTCAGCTGCAGCTCTACCGCGACGGCCTGCTCAAGCTCGACGAGCTCGTCACCACGACGTACTCGCTGGACGAGATCAACCAGGGCTACGAGGACATGCACGCCGGTAAGAATCTGCGCGGGGTGATCCGTTACGCCGGATGACCGGTGGAGATCCGGCGCGTCCGCACCCGTCGCGGGCGCGCCGCTCGCGTCAGCACACCTTCGGCGCACATCCCGTGCACCCGAACACTCCGGCCGACCCTCTCGTGCAGGCTTCGATGATCATCTCTGGTTCCCTGGCCCGGGGCGAGGGATCGTCCGGCGCCCCGTCACCGGGTCCGGGACAGCACGTCGACGGCGAGCATGACGACGGCCGGGCCGAGTTGATCGCGAACGTCCGGGACGGGACGTGGTCGAACGCGGTGTCCCCCACGGTGCGGAGCCGGTCCTCGACCCGGGCGTGGCGGACGACCACCCGTGCGCGACTCGGGTGGCCCGGCGAGGCGGCGTCCAGCAGCCCGGTGAGCTCAGCCGAGCCGGCGCTGTCGTGGAGGCCACCGGCGCCCCGCTGCCCGACCCGCGATGAACGGTCCGGGGTGCAGAGGCATCGTGACGCGACCCAGAACCATGAGGCCGCGGCCATCGGACAGGTCCAGCTCGCCGACCTCGGTCACCCCTGACGGCACTACCCTTCCTGTTCTGCCACGAGCAGCCGCGGCGGCGCCCCCTCACGTCCCGCACGCCGATACGGCGCCTCCACCAGCGAACGCGCTGGTGGAGGCGTGGAGCCGGAGGTCGGGATCGAACCGACGACCTACCGCTTACAAGGCGGTTGCTCTACCACTGAGCTACACCGGCGAACACGACCAGCCTAACGCCCCGACCGTGTCGCAACCCTCCCGGCCGCCGGGCCGTCGCACGGTGTGAGGTGGACCATCGCCCGTCGTCGCCCGTCGGCCCGCCCCTAGCCTGGTGTGCGACACCGGACCCGCATGAACGGATGGAGGGATCGTGGCCGAGGAGACGCCGACGGCCGACCGGTTCGCACGGCGCCTGCGCGGGGCGCTGCGGCGCGACGCGCGACGGCTGCTCACCCCCGGTCCGTCGACGGTCCCGATGCTCATGCTCGGCCCGCAGGTGCCCGACGACGCCCGCGTCCAGGAGGTCCTCGACCTCTGCATGCGCATCGGGGAGATCGAGCTGTCCTCCGGCGAGTCGGTCGACGAGGTCACCGCGACCATGCTGCGACTGGCGAACCTGGCCGGCCTGCCCGCCGTCGACGTCGACATCACGTTCACCTCCATCACCATGTGCTGCCATCGCGGCAACGCCGCCCAGCCGGTGACGACGATGCGGCTCGTCCGCTACCGCACGCTCGACCTCACCCGGCTCGCCGAGACCGAGGCGATCATCCGCGACGTCGAGGCGGGCCGGCTCGACGTGCGGGCGGCGTCGTCGAAGGTGTCGGAGGTCGTGCGGCACCCGCACCCCTACCCGCGCTGGGTCGCCACGTTCGGCTGGGCCGCGCTGGCCGCCTCGATCGCCCTGCTGCTCGGCGGCGGGCCGTTCACCGCGACGACCGCCTTCGTGACCACCGCGATCATCGACCGGATCGGGCGCCTGCTGGCCCGGCGCGGGGTCGCGGCGTTCTTCCAGCAGGTCATCGGCGGCTTCCTGGTGACGGCCTCGACGGTCGCGCTCGTCCAGCTGGAGGTGTTCCCGCCGGGCACCCGGGCGTCCTACGTCGTGGCGGCGGGCATCACGGTGCTGCTGTCGGGGCTGAGCGTGGTCAGCACCGTCCAGGACGCGCTGACCGGCTACTACCTGACCGCCGCCGCGCGGATGGTGGAGATCTCGCTGCTGTCCGCGGGCCTGCTGACCGGCGTCGTGCTGGGGCTGCAGCTCGGGCTGGCGATGGGCACCCAGATCGAGGTGTCCGGGGACCTGCCGACGGGCCCGGGGCAGTTCGGGCTGTCGCTGGCCTCCGGCGCGCTGGCGGCCGCGTTCTACGCACTGGCCGGGTACGCGCCGCTGCGCTCGCTGCCCGTCGCGGGCGCGGTCGGTGCGTCGAGCTGGCTGGTCTACGGCCTGCTCACCCAGACCGCCGGGCTCGGGCAGGTGCCGGCGACCGGGGCCGCGGCGCTGGTCGTCGGCATCGCGGCCGGCCTGCTGCGGCGCGGCACCGACACCCCGCCGATGGTCGTCACGCTGGCCGGGGTCACCCCGCTGCTGCCCGGTCTGGCCGCCTACCGCGGCTTCTACCAGCTGGCGATCGAGGGGCCGTCCGAGGGCCTGGTGACGATCACGATCGCGCTGGCCGTCGGGCTCGCGCTGGCCGCGGGCGTCGCGCTCGGGCAGTTCGTGGCGAGCCCGCGCCGCCGCCCGGAGGAGCGCCACGGCGGCACCGACGCCCCGCCCGCGTCCGGGGTGGTCACCGGGCCGTCCACGAACGGCCTGCCCGACACCGCGCCCGACGGCCCGGATCCGAAGTAGGGTCGGCCCGGGTCGAGCGTCGAGGAGGACATGTGTCCAGCGGGGAACCGGTGACCGCGGCGGATCTGGTGGTGGTGGCCAACCGGCTGCCCGTGGACCTGGAGCGACACCCGGACGGCAGCACCACCTGGAAGCGCAGCCCCGGCGGTCTGGTCACCGCCCTGGAGCCGACCCTGCGGGCCCGCGAGGGCGCCTGGGTCGGCTGGCCGGGGGTGCCCGACGCCGAGGTCGAGCCCTTCGCCGAGGACGGCCTGTCGCTGTTCCCGGTGACGCTGACCGCCCAGGAGGTCGCCGACTACTACGAGGGCTTCTCCAACGGCACGCTGTGGCCGCTCTACCACGACGTCGTCGCCCCGCCGCAGTTCCACCGGCACTGGTGGCGCGCCTACACCGCGGTGAACCAGCGCTTCGCCGAGGAGGTCGCGAAGGTCGCCGCGCACGGCGCGACGGTCTGGGTGCAGGACTACCAGCTCCAGCTCGTCCCGGGGCGGCTGCGCGAGCTGCGCCCCGACCTGCGGATCGGGTTCTTCCTGCACATCCCGTTCCCGCCGGTCGAGCTGTTCCGCCAGCTCCCGTGGCGGACCCGGATCATGGAGGGGCTGCTGGGTGCGGACCTCGTCGGTTTCCACACCGACGGCGGCGTGCGCAACTTCCACTGGCTGGCCCAGGAGCTGGCCGGGGCGACCCCGGACCGCGACCCCGAGATCGTGCAGCACGGCGGCCGGCGGATCCGGCTCGGCGCCTTCCCGATCTCGATCGACTCCGGCCGGCTCGACGCGCTGTCGCGCACGCCGGAGGTCGAGAAGCGCGCCGCCGAGATCCGCGAGGAGCTGGGGAATCCGAAGAAGATCATCCTCGGGGTGGACCGGCTCGACTACACCAAGGGCATCGACGTCCGGCTGCGCGCCTTCCACGAGCTCCTGGCCGAGCAGCGGGTCACCGTGGACGACGCCGTCATGATCCAGCTGGCGACGCCGTCGCGCGAGCGGGTCGAGCACTACCAGCAGATGCGCAACGACATCGAGCAGGCCGTCGGGCGGATCAACGGCGAGTTCGCCCGGGTCGGGCACCCGGCCGTCCACTACCTGCACCGGTCGCTGCCGCGCGAGGAGCTGGCCGCGTTCTTCCTGGCCGCCGACGTCATGCTCGTGACCCCGCTGCGCGACGGGATGAACCTCGTCGCCAAGGAGTACATCGCCTGCCGCCACGACGACGGCGGCTGCCTCGTGCTGTCCGAGTTCGCCGGCGCCGCGATCGAGCTGACCAGCGCGCTGCTGGTGAACCCGCACGACACCGACGGGGTCAAGGAGGCGCTGCACGCGGCGCTGACGATGGGACCCGAGGAGGGTGCGAAGCGGATGCGCACGCTGCGCCGCCAGGTGATGGACCACGACGTCGACCGGTGGGCGGCCGCGTTCCTGGAGGCGCTGGGCGTGAAGGTCGCGCAGTGAGCACCGGGCTCCACACCGCGCTGGACGACGCGCTGGCGCGGGTCGCGGCGGTGCCGAGGCTGCTGGTCGCCCTCGACTTCGACGGCGTGCTCGCCCCGCTGGTCGACGACCCGTCGGCGTCGCGGCCGCTGCCCGCCTCGGCCGACGCCGTCCGGCGCCTCGCCGCGCACGACGCGACGTCGGTGGTGATGCTGTCCGGCCGCGGCCGCGACGACCTCGCCGCGGTCTCGGGGTTCGGCCCGCCGGTCGGGCTGGTCGGCAGCCACGGCGCCGAGTACGACGACGAGCTGGCCGCGCTGCTCGGCCGCGGCGGCCTGCTGACCGAGGAGCAGGCGCGGCGCCGCACGGCGCTGCTCGACGGCCTGCGCGCCCTGGTCGAGGACACCCCCGGTGCCCGGCTCGAGACCAAGCCCGCCGGGGGCGCGGTGCACGTGCGCGGGATGGACCCGGCCGCGGGCGGCGCGCTGCTGGAGCGCGTGCGCGGGGAGTGGGCGCGCGACGGCGTCGACGCCACCGCGGGCAAGGACGTGCTGGACCTGGCCGTCGTCGAGACGACCAAGGGCTCCGCGGTCGACACGCTGCGGTCCGCGCTGGCGGCCGACGCGGTGCTGTTCGCCGGGGACGACGTCACCGACGAGACCGCGTTCCGGGTGCTGCGCGACGGCGACGTCGGCGTCAAGGTCGGCGACGGCGCGACCGCGGCCGGGTTCCGGGTGGCCGGCCCGCAGGAGTTCGCCGCCGTGCTGCAGCGGCTGGCCGCGCTGCGGGACTGAGCGCACCGGTCGTCCGGCTCAGTCGCCGTCGATCCCGTCCAGCGCGGCGGGCGGCTCGCGGCACGGGTCGTCGGCGGCCGGCAGGTCCGAGGCGTTGCCGGGGATGCCGATGCCCTCGGTCGCGGACAGCCCGCCCATCTGGGCGTACCAGCGGGGCGCGCGCTCGCGGGCGTGCCAGTAGCCCTTGGCGCTGATGAAGCCGCGCTCGCCGGGGTCGGCGGCCCCGTTGCCGTTGGTGTCGCCGAGGAAGCGCATCCCGCCGCCGGGGCCCCGCTGCACGTGCAGCGGCGACGGCAGCAGCCCGACGAGCTGGGCCGACTCGTCGACGCTCAGCGCCCGGCTGGACTTGCCGAAGTAGTACCAGGAGGCCGCGCAGACGCCGTAGACGCGCGGCGCGAACTGGGCGACGTTGACGTAGATCTCCAGGATCCGCCGCTTGGACATGACGATCTCCATCGTCTCCGCGGGCGGGATCTCCAGTGCCTTGCGGACGGGCTCCAGCGGCGGGTAGCGCCCGGCCCACAGGAACAGGTTCTTCGAGGTCTGCTGGGTGATCGTCGAGCCGGACGGGTCGTCGGTGCCGTCGAGGTAGGCCTGCACCCGGGCCCACTGCATGCCGTAGTCGACGGCGAGCGTGCGCTCGGGGAACTGCTGGTCCTCCTGCCCCATCACGACGACGAGGAAGTTGCGCGACACGTGCTCGGCGTCGGTCCAGCGCGCGACCGTCGGCCCGAAGTTCCACAGCCGGAACATCGAGTACGGCGGGTTCACCAGCGTGAACAGCAGCACCAGCACGAGCGGGACGGCCTGGGCGAGGAGCGCCCAGCGCAGCACGCGGCGGACCCGGGCGCGGGCCGACGGCGCCGGGACACCCGGTGCGCGCCGCGGGCGCAGGCGCTGCCACAGCTGCGCGACCCGGGGGCCGATCGGGCGGCGGGGCGCGGCACGGTCGACCCCGGGACGGGGCGCGGCGCCCCCGCCCCGCCGGGGCGGCGGGCCGCTGCGGCGCAGCCCCCCGCGGCGCGACGGCAGCGGGCGCTCGGCCGGGTGGGCGGGCCGCTCGACCGCGGGGCGCATCCCGTCGGCCGGTGCCGGCCGGTCCGCCGGGCGCCCGTGCCGGTCGGGG
>NZ_JBBJUP010000036.1:0-7364 GCF_037727765.1 Pseudonocardia spirodelae
CCGAGCTGTTCCGGACCACCGAACAGGAGCGCCGCCTGGCCGGCGCCGGGGTCGCCGTCGACCCCGCCGACACCCGCGAGGAGGTCGAGGACGTGCTCACCCGGGTGATCGACCGGGCGACCCTGACACTGCCCGACGTGCCCTCCACCGGCACGATCGGCGGGCGCGGCGGCCGCCAGGGCGTGCACTCCGAGAAGCTCGAGCACGCCCTCGTCGTGATGCAGAGCCTGGCCCGCAAGCACCCGGGGGCGACGTGGTGACCGACGAAGAGCTGAGCGCTGCCCTGGGTGCACGTGCCGTCGTGGACCGGGTCGTCGACCCCGAGATGCCGATGCTCACCCTGGACGACCTGGGTGTCATCCGATCGGTGACCGAGACCCCGACGTCGTCGGGGACCGCGGTCGAGGTGACCATCACCCCGACCTACTCCGGCTGCCCGGCCATCGACGAGATGTGCGCCGACATCACCCGTGCGCTCACCGCGGACGGCTACCGGCCGGTCGAGGTCCGCACCGTGTTCGCCCCGGCCTGGAGCACCGACTGGATCAGCGACGCCGGGCGGCGCAAGCTCGCCGAGGCCGGCATCGCCCCGCCGGGGGCCACGTCGCGCCGCCCCGACGGACCGATCCCGCTGACGCTCGAGGCGCCGTCGTCGACGGTCCGCTGCCCGCAGTGCGGCTCGCCGGCCACCGAGGAGTTCTCCAGGTTCGGCCCGACCGCCTGCACCGCTCTGCGCCGATGCACCGTCTGCCGGGAACCGTTCGAGCACATGAAGGAGATCTGAGGGGCGGCGCCGTCCGCGCCGTCCCAGACGAGCCATCGGAGCGACGGCTCCGGCGCCGGAGGAGGACGAACCATGACCAGCACCGAACTGCACGACGCAGCCCCCGACACGGACCTGCCCGACGGCTTCCACCGCCTCGAAGTGAGTGACGTGGACCGGCTCTGCGACGACGCCGTCGCGATCACCTTCGACATTCCCGCCGCGCTCCGTGACCACTACTCCTTCCGCCCCGGCCAGTACCTCACCCTGCGCACCACCACCGAACAGGGTGAGGAGCGGCGCTCCTACTCGATCTGCGCACCGGCGGGCACACCACCGCGGGTGGGGGTCCGGCTCGTCGACGGAGGCCTGTTCTCCGAGTGGCTGGTCCGGCGGCTGAGCGCGGGCGACGAGGTCGAGGTCGGTCCGCCGGCCGGGGCTTTCACCCCGGACCTCGACGGGGGCACCCACCACGGCCTGATCGCCGCCGGGTCGGGCATCACCCCGATGCTGTCGATCGCCGCGTCGTTGCTGGAGGGCCACGACGACACCCACGTGACCCTGGTCTACGGCAACCGCCGCACCGACACCGTGATGTTCACCGAGGAGATCGCCGATCTCAAGAACGCCCACGGCCCCCGCCTGCACCTGCTCAACGTGCTGTCCCGGGAGCCCACCGAGGCCGACATCTTCAACGGGCGCCTCGACGCGGAGCGGCTGCGCGCGCTGCTCGGTGGCCTCGTCGACACCGAGGACGTCGACCACTGGTGGCTGTGCGGCCCGCTCGGCATGACCGAGGACGCGGTGTCGGTCCTGGCCGATTTCGGGGTGGACCGCAAGCGGGTCCACCGTGAGCTGTTCTACGTGGGGGAGCCGCCGCCCGAGCCGCATCGCGCGGACGAGGACACCGCAGGCGACGGAACCGGCAGCGAGGTCACCGTCGTGCTCAACGGCCGCGAGACCACGCTGAACCTGCCGCGCAACGAGTTCCTGCTCGACGCCGCGCAGAAGGTCCGTGGTGACCTGCCCTTCGCGTGCAAGGGCGGAGTGTGTGGGACCTGCCGGGCGAAGGTCGTCGAGGGGGAGGTGGACATGGCCCGCAACTTCGCGCTGGAGGAGGACGAGGTGGCGGCCGGGTTCGTCCTGACCTGTCAGACCCGCCCGGTCTCCGACACAGCGGTCGTCGACTTCGACTCGTGAGCCCGGACCCGGTCTGGTCCGGACGGGGCCGCCCGGCCGGACCCTTCCCGTGGGCGGATCGCCGACGGTCGGCAGCCGTGGTGGCGGCGGAAGGCACGGGTGCGGTTGCTCGGCCTCGGATCCGGGTGGTGGCGCCTGATCACGCTCGTGAGGTCGAGTGTGTACGGCGCGAGAGCTGCGTCGACGGGACCTCTCGGCCGGCCCATCGGGCGGAGATCGCCGGGCCGGCCGCGGCCGGGGGTGCGGGCCGGTGGCCGGCCCGCACCTGTCATGCCGTGGGCAGGACGAGCAGAGCCCAGCTGACCAGCGGTGCCAGGACGACCAGCGACATGCCCCAGACCATCAGCCCGCGGAACACGCCGTCGCGCCGCTCCTCGGGCGAGTTGGCGACGACGAGCGCCCCGTTGGTCGAGAACGGGCTGGAGTCCACCACCGAGGCGGAGATCGCCAGCGCCGCGATCAGGCCCGTCGCCCACACCTGGCCGGTGGCCAAGAACGGCACGGCGAGTGGGATGAGCGCACCGAGGATGCCGGTGGTCGAGGCGAACGCCGACACCACGGCGGCGATCAGACAGATGAGCACGGCCGCCAGCAGGGGTGCGCCGATCCCGGCGACGCTGGTGCCGAGCCAGTCGATGGTGCCCATGCGCTCGAGCAGCGCGATGTAGGTGACGATCCCGCCGATCAGCAGGACCGTGCCCCAGCTGACCTCGTTGACCGCGTCCTTGCTGGTGCGCGGGAAGGCCAGGGTGAGCGCCACCGCGACGCTGACGGCCACGAAGCCGACGTTGAGCTCCAGCAATAGCGAACCGACGACGAGGAACAGCAGGCCGACCAGTGTTGCGGTGACCTCGCCGGACAGTCGCGGCGGGGCGACGGGCGGGGCCTCGGGTGCGGCGGTGGCGGCCGTGGCGGCGGCGACGGTCGGACCGGTTCCGGCCAGCGAGTGCGGGGTGGCCGGTCGGTGCGTCGCGGTGCGCGAGGCGGCCAGCGCGGTCCCGCTGATCTCGTCGAGGTCGGCGCTGTCCGAGCCACGCGCCAGCCGCAGCCCGCCGAATACGAGGAAGGCGACCACGCCGAGGACCGCGTTGAACCCGAACGTCGAGAGGAAGAGCACTGTCGGGTCGGTGGTGATGCCGTTGCGGGCGGTGACACCGTTGACGATGCCGCCGAAGATTCCGATGGGGGAGAAGCTGCCGGCCGAGGCGCCCTGCACCACCATGATGCCCATCAGCATCGGGGAGATGCGGTGGCGGTGGGCGAAACCGAGGGCGACCGGCGCGATGATGGCGACCGCGGCCGGGGTCGCCGCGCCCGCCGCGGTGATGGCGGCGCAGACCACGAACATCACCCACGGGATGAGCGCGGTGCGGCCGCCGACCAGGCGCACAGCGCGGGCGACGAGCCAGTCGACCGTGCCGTTGCGTTTCGCGATGGCGAACAGGTAGGTGACGCCGACCAGGATGACGAACAGGTCGCCGGGGAAGCCGGAGACGATGTCGTCGGCCGACTCGCCGACCACGAACGTGCCGACCACGAACGCGGCCACGAGGGCCACCGCCCCCATGTTGACGGGGCGGACAGTGGCGACGAGGAACACTCCGACCAGGACGAGCAGAGCGATCAGATCCGGGGGCATGGGGACCTTCCAGGGTCGACGGTGACGTGGAGGCCGTACTGGAGCAGTGGACTGGCCACTGGCGCAGAGGACTATCCAGCACCGCTATCCTGGTGTCAACCGACCGGAGGAGATCCCGTGGGGCACGACGCCGCGCTGCAACCGCTCGCCCGTCCGCGCTTGTATGAGCAGCTCGTCGAGCGCCTGCTCGATCACATGATCGAGAAGCGCCTGGGCGCCGGGGACCGCCTTCCGGCGGAACGCGAGCTCGCCACTCAGCTCGGGGTCTCCCGGGCGTCGGTGGTGCAGGCCCTGGTGGCGCTGGAGGTCCAGGGGGTCATCGACGTCCGCCACGGTGACGGTGCCGTCATCCGCCAGGTTCCCGCTGATCGTCAGGTCCTGCGCGTGTTGCGCGAGCGCCGGCACCGACTGCGGGAGGTGATCGAGGCGCGCGAGGCGCTCGAGGTGCGGATCGCATCTCTGGCGGCGGAGCGGCGCACCGACGCGGATCTGGAGCGCATCGAGGCCGCGATGGCCGCGATGTCCGACGACATCTCCCGAGGCGGGCGCGGGGTGCACGGCGACGAGATGTTCCACGCAGCGGTCACCGCCGCGGCCCACTCCGGGCTGCTGGGCAGCCTGATGGAGGAGATCTCGGAGCTGGTCCGCGAGTCCCGGATCGAGTCGCTGAGTCAGCCGGGCCGGCCGGCCGACTCGTTGGCGGCGCACCGCCGTGTCGTCGACGCCATCCGGGCCGGCGACGCCGCGTCGGCCTCGGCCGCGATGGGTGAGCACATCGCCGCGGTCTCCGACGTCGCGCTCCTGCGCGACGACGGGTGAGCCGTACCCGGTGGGTTGACACCTACATTGGCTGAGTGGATAGTCCAGTGCCGTTGGACTGTCCACTCAGCCACGTGACTCGGCGGCGTTGCCGACCCGAGCAGACCTGTAGGGAGCGCCATGTCCCACCCGCTCACCGGCCCCCTCGGCGACATCCTGGTCGTCGATCTGAGCCGTGCCCTGGCCGGCCCGCACGCGACGATGATGCTCGGCGACCTCGGTGCGCGGGTGATCAAGATCGAGAACCCGTCCTCCGGTGACGACACCCGGGGCTGGGGGCCGCCCTTCGTCGGTGAACCCGGCGCGCAGGAGTCCACATACTTCCTGTCCGCCAACCGGAACAAGGAATCCGTCGCGCTGGACCTGAAGTCCGACGACGGCCGGGCGGTCCTGCGCGAGCTCGTCGTCCGGGCCGACGTCCTGGTGGAGAACTTCCGGGTCGGCGTGCTCGACCGGCTCGGTTTCGGCACCGACGAGCTGTTCGCCCTCAATCCGCGCCTGGTCGTGCTGTCCATCACCGGGTTCGGGCACGACGGACCCGAGGCGCACCGTTCGGGCTACGACCAGATCGCCCAGGGTGAGGCCGGGCTCATGTCGGTGACCGGCTCCGGCCCCGGCGACCCGCAGCGGGTCGGTGTGCCCATCGCCGACATCCTCGCCGGCATGTACGGCGCCTACGGCGTCCTGGCCGCCCTGCACGAGCGTGCGCGGACCGGGAGGGGCCGGGTGGTGCGCTCGTCGCTGCTCTCGGCCGTGGTCGGCGTCCACGGGTTCCAGGGCACGGCGTGGACCGTCGCCGGTGCGGTCGGCGCTGCGCGGGGCAACCATCACCCGTCGATCTCGCCCTACGGCATGTTCCGCTGCGGCGAGGGCGCCGTGCAGCTGTCGTGCGGCTCGGAGGGGCTCTGGGCCCGGCTCTGCGCCGAGTTCGACCTCGACCCCGACGCCGAGGGGATGCGCACCAACCCCGAGCGTGTCGGCCATCCGGACCTGGTGCTCGACACGGTCGAGAAGGCGTTCGCGGGCGACACCGCCGAGGTCGTCCTGCAACGGCTGTCCCGCGCCGGCGTTCCGGCCGGTCGGATCCGCGGCATCGACGAGGTCTACGACTGGGAGCAGACCCGCAGCCAGGGGCTGCTGGTCGAGGTGGATCATGCAACCCTCGGTCGCCTCACCGTTCCCGGCCCTCCGCTGCGCTTCTTCGACCCGGCGGGTGGCGAGGACACCCCCACCGGTCACACGGCGGCGCCCGTGCTCGACCAGCACGGTGCGGCCGTGCGCGCGGAGCTCGCCGGCGGTCCTCGGTGAGCGCCCCCGCCCGGGCCGCGACGGGGTCGTCCGATCTGCTCGCGGCCGTCCTCGACGCAGGATCGTTCCGGACCTGGGATTCCCCCGCCGCCGCCCCCGACGGCGCTCCGGCCGGTTACCGCCGTGAACTCGCCGCCGCTGCGGTGGCTGCCGGGACCGACGAGTCCCTGGTCACGGGCGAGGGGCGGATCGGGGGGCGTCGGATCGCCGTCGCCGTCAGTGAGTTCGCCTTCCTCGGCGGGTCGGTCGGCACCACGGCGGCCCGCCGTCTGGTCGCCGCGGTCGAGCGCGCTACCGCGTGCGGGCTGCCACTGCTGCTCTCCCCCGCCTCGGGTGGGACCAGGATGCAGGAAGGAACCCCGGCGTTCCTCGAAATGATCACCATCGCCGACCGGGTGGCCGCGCACCGGCGGGCGGGGCACCCGGTGGCGGTCCACCTGCGTCATCCGACCACCGGTGGGGCGCTGGCGTCGTGGGGGTCGCTGGGCTCGGTCACCACCGCGGAACCGGGTGCGCTGGTGGGGTTCCTCGGGCCCAAGGTCTACCGGTCGCTGTACGGCCACCGGTTCCCGTCCGGTGTCCAGACGGCGGAGAACCTCCGCGCCCGGGGCGTCATCGACGCCGTCATGGGACCTGCGGAACTCGCCGGGCTGCTGGACCGGTTGCTGGCGGTGACGGCTCGCGGACCGTCGCGGGCCGCGGTGGCACCCGCTCCCGCGGAGACGGCCCGGCCGCCCGCCGCCCCCGATGCCTGGAGTTCGATCCGCGCGACCCGCCGGCCCGACCGGCCCGGGGCGCGCGATCTGCTCCGCATCGCGGCCCGTGACGTCATCGAGCTGAGCGGCACCGGAACGGGCGAGGCGGCCGCGGCCACGGTCCTCGTGCTGGCCCGGATCGACGGCGTCGCCTGCGTGCTGGTGGGTCAGGACCGTGCCGCGGACCGGCTGCCCGGACCGGCGGACCTGCGCGTCGCCCGTCGTGGGTTCGCCCTGGCCGAGGAGCTCGGCCTGCCCCTGGTCACGTTCATCGACACCGCAGGCGGCGAGCTGAGCGCCGAGGCGGAGGAGGGCGCACTGGCGGGCGAGATCGCCCGGTGCCTGGTCGACCTGACGGCGCTGGAGGTGCCGAGCGTGTCGGTCCTCGCCGGGCAGGGGGCCGGCGGCGCCGCGCTGGCCCTCTTCGGTGCACGGCGACGGATCGCAGCCCGCAACGCGTGGCTGACCCCGCTCCCGCCCGAGGGCGCGAGTGCCATCGTCCACGGCACCACCGACCGCGCTGCCGAGGTCGTCGCGGGCCAGTGCGTCCGCAGCACCGATCTGGTCGCCGCCGGCGCGGTCCACCGCATCGTCGAGGAGCTCCCCGACGCCGCGGACGAGCCGGAGACGTACCTCGCCCGGCTGGCGCACGGCATCGTCTCGGAACTCGGGATCGCCGCCGGACCACTGTCCGGCCGGAGTCCGCGATGACGCCGGTCCCGCGCGCGGCCCCGGTCGGTCCCGGCCCCGGTCGTGGCCGGCCGGTCGCGGCCACGAGGCCCTCCCTGGCCACGATGGTCCGCCGGGTGTCCACCCTGGTGTCCAGGCGACCCGCGCCGCCCCGACATCGAGCCGTCGGGGCGGGATCCGACGGGCTAGG
>NZ_JBBJUP010000037.1:0-3355 GCF_037727765.1 Pseudonocardia spirodelae
TTCTTGGTTGGGTGTGGTTGTGGGTTGAGTGTTGCATAGTGGATGCGAGCATCTTGTTGTGGTCAAGTTGTTGAGAGCACATGGTGGATGCCTGGGCATCAGGAGCCGATGAAGGACGTGGGAGGCCGCGATAGTCCTCGGGGAGCTGTCAACCGAGCTGTGATCCGAGGGTGTCCGAATGGGGAAACCCAGCGCCCGTCATGGGGCGTTACCCGTACCTGAATTCATAGGGTGCGTGGAGGGAACGTGGGGAAGTGAAACATCTCAGTACCCACAGGAAGAGAAAACAATTGTGATTCCGTGAGTAGTGGCGAGCGAAAGCGGATGAGGCTAAACCGTGTCCGTGTCAAGCCGGCAGGTGTTGCGGGTGCGGGGTTGTGAGACGTGTCGTTCATCTTCTGCCGAGGGTGGGACATTGGGTGTCTGTGTTAGCGGAACGATTCTGGGATGGTCGGCCGTAGTGGGTGATAGCCCCGTACGCGAAAACGCAGGTTCTGGTGTGGGCATGTTCTCGAGTAGCAGCGAGCTCGTGGAATTCGCTGTGAATCTGGCGGGACCACCCGTCAAGCCTAAATACTACCTGGTGACCGATAGCGGACAAGTACCGTGAGGGAAAGGTGAAAAGTACCCCGGGAGGGGAGTGAAATAGTACCTGAAACCGTGTGCTTACAAGCCGTCAGAGCCTTTCGGGGTGATGGCGTGCCTTTTGAAGAATGAGCCTGCGAGTTATGCTTCGTGGCGAGGTTAACCTGTGTGGGGTAGCCGTAGCGAAAGCGAGTCCGAATAGGGCGTTTGAGTCGCGGGGTGTAGACCCGAAGCGGAGTGATCTACCCATGGCCAGGGTGAAGCGTCGGTAAGACGTCGTGGAGGCCCGAACCCACCAGGGTTGAAAACCTGGGGGATGAGCTGTGGGTAGGGGTGAAAGGCCAATCAAACTTCGTGATAGCTGGTTCTCCCCGAAATGCATTTAGGTGCAGCGTCGTGTGTTTCTCACCGGAGGTAGAGCACTGGATGGCCTAGGGGGCCGACAAGCTTACCGAAGTCAGCCAAACTCCGAATGCCGGTGAGTGAGAGCGCGGCAGTGAGACTGCGGGGGATAAGCTTCGTGGTCGAGAGGGAAACAGCCCAGATCACCGGCTAAGGCCCCTAAGCGTGCGCTAAGTGGGAAAGGATGTGGGATCGCCGAGACAACCAGGAGGTTGGCTTAGAAGCAGCCACCCTTGAAAGAGTGCGTAATAGCTCACTGGTCAAGTGGTCCTGCGCCGACAATGTAGCGGGGCTCAAGCGCACCGCCGAAGCCGTGGCAATGCCCTTTGTGGGTGTTGGGTAGGGGAGCGTCCTGCATCTGGTGAAGCCCGGGAGTGATTTACGGGTGGAGGGTGTGGGAGTGAGAATGCAGGCATGAGTAGCGAATGCAGAGTGAGAATCTCTGCCGCCGGATGACCAAGGGTTCCTGGGCCAGGTTGTTCCGCCCAGGGTGAGCCGGGACCTAAGGCGAGGCCGTCAGGCGTAGTCGATGGACAACGGGTTGATATTCCCGTGCTCGTGATAGTGCGTCCATGCCGAGGCTGGTGATGCTAACCATCCGAACCCACCTTCGTTCCTTCGGGAGTGTTGTTTGTGGGGGAGCGTGGGATCCGATCTGGTAGTAGGCAAGTGATGGGGTGACGCAGGAGGGTAGCTCCGCCACGCGGTGGTTGTCGTGGTGTAAGCCTGTAGCCTTCAGTCCTAGGTAAATCCGGGGCTGAGTGAAGGGTGAGAGGTGATGCGTAGCCGATTGAGGCGAAGAGGGTGATCCCATGCTGTCGAGAAAAGCCTCTAGCGAGTGCTGTTGCGGCCCGTACCCCAAACCGACACAGGTGGTCAGGTAGAGAATACCGAGGCGATCGAGCGAACTGTGGTTAAGGAATTCGGCAAAATACCTCCGTAACTTCGGGAGAAGGAGGGCCGGCTGTTTTGAGGCTCCTTGCGGGCTAGGGACGGCCGGTCGCAGAGACCAGGCCCAAGCGACTGTTTACTAAAAACACAGGTCCGTGCGAAGTCGCAAGACGATGTATACGGACTGACGCCTGCCCGGTGCTGGAACGTTAAGAGGACCTGTTAGTCCTTCGGGGCGAAGCGGAGAATTTAAGCGCCAGTAAACGGCGGTGGTAACTATAACCATCCTAAGGTAGCGAAATTCCTTGTCGGGTAAGTTCCGACCTGCACGAATGGCGTAACGACTTGGGCGCTGTCTCGACCACAGACTCGGCGAAATTGCATTACGAGTAAAGATGCTCGTTACGCGCGGCAGGACGGAAAGACCCCGGGACCTTTACTATAGCTTGGTATTGATGCTTGGTTCGGCTTGTGTAGGATAGGTGGGAGACTGTGAAGCCATCACGCCAGTGGTGGTGGAGTCGTTGTTGAAATACCACTCTGGTCGAATTGGGTGTCTGAACCTCGGGCCATGATCTGGTTCAGGGACAGTGCCTGGTGGGTAGTTTAACTGGGGCGGTTGCCTCCCAAAGAGTAACGGAGGCGCCCAAAGGTTCCCTCAGCCTGGTTGGCAATCAGGTGTTGAGTGTAAGTGCACAAGGGAGCTTGACTGTGAGACTGACGGGTCGAGCAGGGACGAAAGTCGGGACTAGTGATCCGGCACCACCTGGTGGAAGGGGTGTCGCTCAACGGATAAAAGGTACCCCGGGGATAACAGGCTGATCTTGCCCAAGAGTCCATATCGACGGCATGGTTTGGCACCTCGATGTCGGCTCGTCGCATCCTGGGGCTGGAGTAGGTCCCAAGGGTTGGGCTGTTCGCCCATTAAAGCGGTACGCGAGCTGGGTTTAGAACGTCGTGAGACAGTTCGGTCCCTATCCGCCGCGCGCGTTGGAGACTTGAGGAAGGCTGTCCCTAGTACGAGAGGACCGGGACGGACGAACCTCTGGTGTGCCAGTTGTCCCGCCAGGGGCACGGCTGGTTGGCTATGTTCGGGAGGGATAACCGCTGAAGGCATCTAAGCGGGAAGCCTGTTCCAAGATGAGGTCTCCCACCATCTTTGAGTGGGTAAGGCTCCCAGGAGATGACTGGGTTGATAGGCCGGAGATGGAAGCCTTGTGAGGGGTGGAGTTGACCGGTACTAATAGGCCGAGGGCTTGCCACAACGAGTTGTTCGCATCCACTGTGTGACCCTGAGCTCATGACCATGTGTGTGGTTGTGTGTTCTGGTCGCCCCGATCTTCGGGTCGGGGTGTTGTTGAATAGTGTTGTCGGTGGTCATTGCGGTAGGGGAACGCCCGGTCCCATTCCGAACCCGGTAGCTAAGCCTTCCAGCGCCGATGGTACTGCACTCGCCAGGGTGTGGGAGAGTAGGTCG
>NZ_JBBJUP010000038.1:0-2517 GCF_037727765.1 Pseudonocardia spirodelae
TGCGCGGCGCGGTCGGCAGGTACGCGCTCGTCGGTAGCCGTCATCACTCCACCTCTACTAACGAATGTTCGTTCGCTACAGCATGGCGCGATCCGATGCAGATCGCAACTCGGGACCGTCGGCCCTGTTCAGGCGGGGCGAACGAACCCGTCCGACACCATCGCCACGATCCGCTTGGGCAGCTGCTCGGTACCGGACCGCCCGGGTCGGTACCACTCGATCAGCGAGTTGACCGTGCCGGACAGCAGCCGGGCGGAGAGCCAGGGGTCGGTGTCCGAGCTCATCTCGCCGTTGTCGACCGCCTCGGCGACCAGTGAGGCGATCGTGGCGTCGAAGGCACGCCGCCGGGCCACCGCCCAGCGCTCGACATCGGTGTTCCCGCGCACACGCAGCAGCAGCGTCACGTACGGGAGCTCGTCCATGAGCACCCTGACCTGCTGCTCGATGATGTACCGGAGCCGATCCAGAGCGGCGCCCTCCTGGGCCTGCCGCTCCTCCAGGATCGCGAACAACCGGTCGAGGGCCCGCTCCAGACCTGCCCGCAGCAGACCCTCCTTGCCGCTCACGTGGTTGTAGAACGAGGATTTCGTGATGCCCGCGGCCCGCGCGAGATCCTCCATGCTCGTCGCGTCGTAGCCGCGGGTGTTGAACTCCGCCACGGCGATCGGCAGCAACGAGCCCAGGTCGTAGGCCGGTCGGGACCCGGCTGCGGCGCGAGGCCGGCGACCCCGTGCCGTCGGGGCTCCGGACTCGTTCTCGGTCACGGCTCCCGCCTCTCGTCCCGCTGCGACCGAATGATCGTTTTCGACACGGGGAGTGCGCTCCGTACGCGACGGCGGCCGAGGTCCCCGGCCCGGGCGACTGCAGGTCGCGGGTGACGACGGTTGCATCGGTCTCCGTGGCGGATCATCCCGTCTCTCTCCAGTTCACGGCCATGACGTCGACGTTCGCCGACGCCGTGGAGCCGAGTCCGTACGCGGCTCCCGCCGAGGGCCCGGGCCGGGACGCGTGACGCACGACTTTCCCTCTCCACGCCACGATGCTAGCTTGCGGGGAAACGACCGAACGATCGTTCGTCGACGAGGAGGTCATTGCCGGTGGATGACGTGTTCCTGATCAGCGGGGTCCGTACGCCCCAGGGCAGGTACGGCGGAGCGCTCGCGTCGGTGCGCCCCGACGATCTGGCGGCACTGGTCGTCCGGACCGCCGTCGAGCGGGCCGGGGCCGATCCCGGACGGATCGACGAGGTGGTCCTCGGCGCCGCCAACCAGGCCGGCGAGGACAACCGCAACGTGGCTCGGATGGCCGCGCTCCTCGCGGGGCTGCCGCACTCCGTGCCCGGCTACACGGTGAACCGGCTGTGCGCGAGCGGTCTGACCGCGATCAGCGGTGCCGCGCACGCCGTCGCCGCCGGCGAGGCCGACGTCGTCGTCGCCGGCGGAGTCGAGTCGATGACCCGCTCGCCGTGGGTCATGGCCAAGCCGGGCACCCCGTGGGCGAAGCCGGGCGAGGTCGCGGACACATCGCTGGGCTGGCGCTTCACCAACCCGCGGTTCCGCGAGCTGGACCGCGAGGCCCCGCAGACCCACACCGAAGAGGCCGGCCCGGTCACCCTCTCGATGGGAGAGACCGCCGAGGAGGTCGCCCTGCTCGACGGGATCACCCGGGATCAGTGCGACGCGTTCGCTCTGCGCAGCCACCAGCGGGCCACCGCCGCGGCGAAGGACGGCCGGTTCGACGACGAGATCGTCCCGGTGAGCGTGCCGCAGCGCAGGGGCGACCCGATCGTGGTGAGCAGCGACGAGGGTCCCCGCCCGGATGCGTCGCCGGAGTCGCTGGGCCGCCTCAAGCCGGTCTTCCGCCGCGACGGGGTCGTGACCGCGGGCAACTCGTCGCCGCTGTCGGACGGTGCCGCCGCCGTCGTCGTCGCGAGCGGGAAGGCCGTGCGCGAGCAGGGGCTGACCCCGCTGGCCCGGATCGTCACCGGGGCCGCCGCCGGGGTCGCCCCGCACGTCATGGGGCTCGGCCCGGTTCCGGCAACCACCAAGGCGCTGCAGCGCGCCGGATGGACCGTCGCGGACCTGCACGCGGCCGAGCTGAACGAGGCGTTCGCGACCCAGGCGCTGGCGTCGGTGCGCCGGCTCGGGCTCGACCCCGAGATCGTCAACGCCGACGGCGGCGCCATCGCGCTGGGCCACCCACTGGGCTGCTCCGGCGCCCGCATCACCGTGACGCTGGTCAACCGGCTCCGACGCGAGGGGGGCCGGCGCGGACTCGCGTCGATGTGTGTCGGGGTCGGACAGGGCGCCGCCCTCCTCATCGAGACCGTCTGATCCGACGAACCGGGAGACACCAATGACGACCACCCCACTGCTGCGCAGCCATCTGTCCGGTACCTGGCAGACCGGCTCCGGGGAGGGCCGCCCGCTGTACGACGCGGTGACCGGCGAGGAGGTCGCCCGCATCTGTTCCGACGGCCTCGACCTCGCCGGGGCGCTGGAGTACGGGCGTCGGACA
>NZ_JBBJUP010000039.1:0-2378 GCF_037727765.1 Pseudonocardia spirodelae
GGTCCGACGCCCGTACTCCAGCGCCCCGGCGAGGTCGAGGCCGTCGGAACAGATGCGGGCGACCTCCTCGCCGGTCACCGCGTCGTACAGCGGGCGGCCCTCGCCGCTCCCGGTCTGCCAGGTACCGGAGAGGTGGCTGCGGAGCAGGGTCATCGGCGAGCCTCCGTCGCGCTTCGACATCGAAGATATGGACCGACCGTTCGTTCGGGCGAACCTAGCACCGGGACTCGGCGCCGCACCAGGGTCGGCTCGGACGGGAGACCGATCGTTCGGTCGGCCGCTAGGGTGGCCGGATGACCACCTCCCCCGTCAGCGCCGACCCCGCCGTGCTGGTCACCCGCGACGAGACCGACCCGGCCGTCGCCGTGGTCACCCTGAACCGGCCCGCCCGGTACAACGCGCTCACCGTCGAGCTCAAGGAGGCTCTGCTCCCGGCCGTGGCCGGGGTGGCGGGCGACGACTCCGTGCGCGCGGTCGTGCTGACCGGCGCGGGCAAGGCGTTCTGCGTCGGGCAGGACCTCACCGAGCACGCCGAGGCCCTCGACGCGGACCCGGCCGGGGCGCTCGGCACCGTGCGCCGCCACTACAACCCCCTCGTGCGCGCGATCAGCGAGACGCCGAAGCCGGTGGTCGCCGCGATCAACGGGCCCTGCGTGGGCGCCGGGCTCGGCATCGCGCTGGCCGCCGACCTGCGGATCGCCGCGGAGGGACTGAAGTTCGCGACCGCCTTCACCGGCATCGGGCTGTCCACCGACAGCGGGCTCGCCGCCTCCCTCGCGCACGCCGTCGGCGTCTCGCGGGCGACCGAGCTGGTACTGCTGAACGAGCAGTTCACCGCCGAGGACGCGCGCAACTGGGGCCTGGTGCGCGACGTCGTGCCGGCCGGGTCGGTCCTCGACGCCGCCCTGGAGCTCGCGCGGCGCCTCGCGACCGGCCCGACCCGGGCCTACGCCGAGGTCAAGGGCGCCATCCGCTACGGCGCGGTGCACGAGCTGCCCGACGTGCTGGAGTACGAGGCCGACGCGCAGGTCCGGCTGTCGACCACCCGGGACCACCAGCAGGCCGTCGCCGACTTCCTCGCCAAGAAGAAGCCCACCTTCGAGGGGCGATGAGCTCGCCGGTGAAGCGCGCCCGGCGCCCCAGCGGGGGCCGCGACGCACTGCTGGAGACCGCGGTGGGCGAGTTCATCTCCCGCGGCTACGACGCGACGTCCATGGAGGACCTCTCGCGGGCGGCCGGGATCACGAAGTCGTCGTTCTACCACCACTTCGCCGGCAAGGAGGCGCTGCTGCGGGCCGCGCTGGAACGCGCCGTGCACGGACTGTTCGGCGTCCTCGACCTGCCCGAGGCGCGCACCGGCGGCCCCGCCGACCGGCTGCGGGTCATCCTCGCCGAGCAGGTGCGGGTGCTGATGACCGAGCTGCCGTACGTGACGCTGCTGCTGCGGGTGCGGGGCAACACCGAGACCGAGCGCTGGGCGCTGGAACGGCGGCGCGCGTTCGACGCCGCCGTCCGTGCGCTGGTCAGCGAGGCCGTCGTCGCCGGCGAGGTCCGCTCCGACGTCGACCCCGCGCTGGCCGCGCGGCTGCTGTCGGGCACGGTCAACTCGATCGTCGAGTGGTACCGGCCCGGCCGCCCGGGCACCGCGACGCTGCCCGAGGACGTCGTGCGGGCCGCCTTCAGCGGGATCGTCCCCGCGCCGTGACCCCCGCCGTGGTCCGGGTCCGCCCCGGGGTCGACGACGTCGCGCTGTCCGCACTGCACGCGACGGCCTTCGGCGAGACCCCCCGGCTGCGCCCGTGGTCGGCGCAGCTCGCCGCACACAGCCTCACCTGGCTCGACGCCCGCGACGGCGACGCGCTCGCCGGGTTCGTCAACGTCGCCTGGGACGGCGACCGGCACGCGTTCCTGCTCGACCTCGTCGTCGACCCGGTACGGCGGGGCCGGGGCATCGGGCGCGCGCTCGTCGCCGGGGCGGTGGAGCAGGCCACCGCGGCCGGCTGCACCTGGCTGCACGCCGACTTCGCCCCGGACCTGGCCCCCTTCCACCGCGCCTGCGGGCTCCCGCCCACCGACGCCGGGCTGCTGCGCCTGCACCGCTGAGCTTCATCGATCAGCACGTTCCGGCCCCGCCGAGGGCGGGTACGTGCTGATCGATCATCCGGTCGACGCCGGACCAGGGTCTCCATCGGCGACTCCGCCCGCGGATCGGCGAGGGCGGTCCAGCACGTTCCGGCCGCACCGGGCCCGAACGTGCTGATCGGTGCCGGGGTTGCGGGACCCACCGCCCATCAGCCACACTCACAGCCGAATGAACGTTCGGTACGGAGGTGTCCAGTGACGAGCACCGCGCCATCCCCCGCGGACCTGGAGGAGCG
>NZ_JBBJUP010000041.1:0-1601 GCF_037727765.1 Pseudonocardia spirodelae
TCCACGTCGAGGGCGACGTCGAGCCGCTCGGCCGCGGCGGCACCTTCCTCGGCCAGCACGTGCTGACCCCGCGCCACGGGGTCGCGGTGCAGGTCAACGCGTTCAACTTCCCGGTGTGGGGCCCGCTGGAGAAGCTCGCCCCGGCGTTCCTCGCCGGCGTCCCGACGCTGATCAAGCCGGCGTCGCCGACCGCGTTCCTCACCGCGCGGCTGGTCGAGCTGATCGTGGACTCCGGCCTGCTGCCCGACGGCGCGGTCCAGTTCGTCGCCGGGTCGCTGGGCGACGCCTTCGACCACCTCACCGGGCAGGACCTGGTGAGCTTCACCGGGTCGGCGGCCACCGCGCAGACCCTGCGCAGCCACCCCGGGATCGTCCGGAACTCGGTGCGGTTCTCCGCCGAGGCCGACTCGCTGAACCTGGCCGCGCTGGGGCCGGACGCCGGGCCCGGCACCGAGGAGTTCGACCTGTTCGTGAAGGCCCTGACCACCGAGATGACGGTCAAGGCCGGACAGAAGTGCACCGCGATCCGGCGCGCGTTCGTGCCGCGCGCACACGTCGACGCCGTCGTCGAGGCCGTCACCGCCCGGCTCGGGAAGGTCGTGGTCGGCGCCCCCGGCGCCGAGGGTGTCCGGATGGGGGCCCTGGCGAGCCTGGACCAGCGCGAGGAGGTCCGGCGCAGCGTGAAGGCGCTGCGTGACGCCGGGCGGATCGTGTTCGGCGACCCCGACCGCGTCGAGGTGACCGGCGCCGACGCCGACCGTGGCGCGTTCGTCTCCCCGCTGCTGTTGGTCGGTGACCCGGACCGCGCCGAGCCGCACGAGGTCGAGGCGTTCGGCCCGGTCTCGACGGTGCTGCCCTACGACACCACCGAACAGCTCGTCGACTACGCCGCCCGCGGCCAGGGCTCGCTGGCCGGGTCCGTCGTCAGCGCCGACCCGGAGTTCGTCCGCGAGGTCGTGCTCGGTGTCGCGCCGTTCCACGGTCGCGTGCACGTGCTCAACGCCCGCGACGCGGGCGAGTCCACCGGGCACGGCTCGCCGCTCCCGCAGCTCGTGCACGGCGGACCGGGCCGCGCCGGCGGCGGCGAGGAGATGGGCGGCGTGCGTGGGGTGTTCCACCACATGCAGCGCACCGCCGTGCAGGCCGACCCCGACTCGCTGGCCGCGATCACCGGGCGGTGGGTCGCCGGGGCCCGGCGCCACGAGTCCGACGTCCACCCGTTCCGCAAGCACCTGGAGGAGCTGCGGCCGGGCGACTGCCTGGTCGCCGGCCCGCGCCGGGTGACCCGCGAGGACGTCGAGCACTTCGCCGAGTTCACCGGCGACACGTTCTACGCCCACATGGACGAGGCCGCGGCCGCGGCGAACCCGCTGTTCGGGCAGCGCGTCGCGCACGGCTACCTGGTCGTCTCCCTCGCCGCCGGGCTGTTCGTCGACCCCGACCCCGGCCCGGTGCTCGCGAACTTCGGCGTCGACGGGCTGCGGTTCCTCACCCCGGTCCGCTTCGACGACGAGCTGACCGTGACCCTGACCTGCAAGCAGCTCACCCCGCGCGAGTCCGCCGGCTACGGCGAGGTCCGCTGGGACGCCGACGTCACCCGG
>NZ_JBBJUP010000042.1:0-1073 GCF_037727765.1 Pseudonocardia spirodelae
TGTAGTGCCCATGACCGTTGTTGACGGCGTGGCGGCTTGAAAACAGGGAGACCTCCGGGCGAGGTGTGAGTTGTCGACGCTCACCCCGAACCACCCGGAGGTCTCCGTGGCCCACCGTAATGCCCGCCTGACCGAGCACGGACGCAAGCTCCTGATCGAGCGAGTCATCGACCACGGTCGCCCGGTCGCCCACGTCGCCCCCGAACTCGGGATCTCCCGCACGACCGGCCACAAGTGGGTCGCCCGCTACCGCGCCGAAGGCGAATCCGGACTACGCGACCGTTCCAGCCGCGCCCACCGCATCCCCGGACGCACCCGACCCGAACTCGAACAACAGGTCCTCGCGCTGCGCCGCGCACGCAAACTCGGCCCGCACCGGATCGGACCACTGCTCGGCCTGCCCGCCTCGACCGTGCACGCGATCCTGACCCGCCACCAGATGTCGCGGCTGGCCTGGATGGACCGGCCCACCGGGCAGGTGATCCGCCGCTACGAACGCGAACGCCCCGGTGAACTCGTCCACGTCGATGTGAAGAAGCTCGGCCGGCTACGCGACGGCGGCGGCTGGCGAGTCCACGGCCGCGACAGCCTCGAACGGCGGCGCGCCCGCTCCGGGCCCCGAGTCGGGTTCGACTTCGTCCACGCCGCGATCGACGACCACACCCGCCTGGCCTACGCCGAGATCCACCCCGATGAACGCGCGCAGACCTGCGCCGGGTTCCTCCGCCGGGCGGCGTCGTTCTTCGCCGAGCACGGCATCGCCCAGGTCGAACGGGTGATGACCGACAACGCGCTGGCCTACCGGCGCTCCGCCGCCTGGCGCCAGGCCCTGACCGAGATCGGCGCCCAGGCCCGCTTCACCCGCCGCTACCGCCCACAGACCAACGGCAAAGCCGAACGGTTCAACCGGACCCTGGCCGAGGAATGGGCCTACCAGCGTCCTTTCACCAGCAACGACGAGCGCGCCGCCGCGCTACCGGACTGGCTGCACACCTACAACCACCACCGCTGCCACACCGCCCTCGACGGGCACCCGCCCATCAGCCGCGTCAACAACGGGGCTGGGAGTTACA